>JACDGB010000060.1 GCA_013815485.1 Rubrobacter sp. | reverse complement strand
TTGCCTACATAGCGAGGGAATTCCAAACTGATCGACTCCAAGTTGCAAGAGACGAAGATCCAGTTCGTTTCCACGTCTACGATGCAGTCTTGTTAGGATCGCAGTTGCGGGTTGTTTTAAGCGATCAGAAAAGCACGGACATGCTAGGGGTAGAGAGAATGTTGAGTTCTGGACAAGACCCGGAGGTGCTTGAAGAGGAGGTGGTCGCCCGCGTCAAGGCAAAGATGCCGCGTGCCATAGAGTTGCAAATTCCTCCGAACTAGATTACCCGATAATCTACAAACTCTTCTCCGCCCTGATGCCGTACATCAGGGGCACTGAGGGCACGCCTTCCGGCGGGAACATGCGGCGTCCTGTTCGCTCCCGCATCCCGGCGAAGTGACGCTCTCCGTTGGAGTACGGGTACTCTTCGAGGGCGGTTATTCGTAACCCGGCTTCGGCCAGTGCCGTGACGACCTCCCCGAGCCCCCAACGGAATAGGTGGGCCGGTTCCGGGTTCTCGAAACCGCGCGCGCCTTCGGATGAGCCCGCAGGGGTGAGGCCGCCTCCTGACTCCCCGACGTAGTCGCCGACGCCTTCTTCGAGGGGCAGTTTCTCTCCGCCGGACGGATAGCCAGATACGAGCCGGAAGCTGTCATCAAACATATCCGCCGCCGGATGGAAGTCTACGAGCACGAAGCGCCCGCCGGGTTCGAGTACGGCGGAGATGCCTTCGGCCCAGGCTTCGAGGTCGGGGAGCCAGCAGACGACGCCGTATGAAGCGAAGACGATATCGAAGCGACGCCCCCCGGCTCGCGCTGTTGTCTCGAACCAATCGTAAACGTCGGCGCGCTCGAAATCCGCTGAGATACCAGCCTCTTCGGAGAGCTTGCGGGCGGTGGATATAGCCGCGTCGCTTATGTCCACGCCGGTGACCGTCGCCCCGAGCCGGGCGAGGCTCAAGGTGTCGCCGCCTGAGTTGCACTGGAGATGGAGGAGCTTCTCTCCTCCGATGTGGCCGAGCAGACTCCGTTCCTCGGGGAAGAGGGTGCTGCCGCCACGGCGCAGGAACCCGGCAAGGTTTCTCCGATGGCTGTCGTGCGCCGCCGCCACGGCGTTCCAGGAGAGCCGGTTCTGCTCGCGGAGATTCCTGTCCGGCGAACGCCCGGCCACCTGTCGCAGCGCATCGAGAAACCTTGCCGCCGTGTCGTCCCAGCGCAGGAGTTTTTCGGACTGGCTACGGGCCGATTCGGACATTCGGCTTCGCAGGGCGGGGTCTCCGAGCAGGAGATCCAGGCTCTCGGAGATGGCATCCACGTCGCCTGCCGGAACAATCCGGGCGGCTTCTTCGCCGACGAGTTCGGGGACCGGCCCTGCGTCGCAGGCGATGAGTGGCAGCCCGTGGGCGAGTGCCTCGGCGAAGACGATGCCGTATCCCTCGTAGCGGGATGGCAGCACGAAGAGATCCGCCTCCGCGTAGGCTTGCGCGAGCGCGGCGTCGTCCACTGGCCCGCGCACGCTGATGGACGCATCCGGCGCGGCGGCGATGGCTTCACGGATGGCGGCGGCGTATTCGGGGTCGGCGTCCGACTCGCCGATGAGGTCAAGCGTCGCTCCGGATCTCTCACCCTTTGTCCAGGCGTGGATGAGGTCGAGGATGCCTTTGCGCGGGATCCACTGCCCCACGCAAAGGGCGCGCACGAGGCCATCGTCCCGAACGGTTGGACCGCCGCCTACAAACAAGCGGTCGAAGCCGGGCGGAACGACGCGGATACAGGCAGCGGAAACGCCCCGATCTTCGAGGATGGATCTTCCATGTTCACTGACGCAGACGAGCAGATCAGAGCGCAGCAACGGCTTCTCGAACTCGTGTTCGCGGGTCTCGGACTCCGGGTCCGCGACCCGCGGCAGCTCGTGTACCATCGCCACGACCGGGCATTCTTCACGCCAGCGGTCGAGACGCGGAGCGCAGACGATCCTGGCGAGAGCATCCACGACGATCACGTCGAAGGACGAGGGATCGAGGAGGTGAGAAAGGCGATCCACCGCCCGTTCCTGCTCCTCCGGGGAGGCTCCGCTCGGGACAATCTCTTCGATCTCCAATCCCATCTGCCGCAACCGGGCGAATACCTCCGCATGATAGAGGTATCCACCGGTCAGACGAGCCGTGTCCCCGACGGTGATGAAGGCTACGCGCAAGGTCGCTTTGCTCCGTAAGTCGTGAGTCGTGGTTTTTCTTTACTCGCCAATCTCGTTCAGGCCAGTGCGTCTTCGCGGGCGGCGTAGGCTTGCGGGTTCTCCCAGATGCGAACCGTTAGCGAGCCGAGGCCGCGATCTTGCAAATGAGAAGCGAGTTGTTCCCAGCAGAAACTCGCCACGGTCTCGGCTGTCGTGTTCGTGCCCGCGAGGCCGGGGACTTCGTCGAGGTCGCGGTAGTGAAGCGAGGAGGCCAGTCCATCCACCGCGCCTTTCAGTTCCCCGATATCGAAGAGGGTTCCGTCATCTTTCAGGGCCTGGCCGCGTAGGATCACCTCCAAGCTGTACGTGTGGCCGTGAGTCCTTGACGCGGGACCGAAGTCCCCGGTCAGCCGGTGGGCCGCCTCGAAACGCGCCGCCACATAGATTTCGTACACGCTCATCCTCCTTCATGGTATTCGAGTATCACCTGCACGGTTTCGCCAGGATGTTCGTCCACCATACGGTATGCCGCGGGCGCGTTCTCGAAGGGGAAGCGGTGGGAGATGAGTTTCTCCAGGCGCAGGCGCGGGAGGAGATCCAGGGCCGTATCCATCCGCCGGACGCGGTCCCAACGCGGCGCGAGTTCCGGCGGCAAGCGGCCCACCTGCGAGGATTTCAGCCGCAGCCGTCCCCGGTGAAAACGCCCGCCGAGGTCCAGTTGGACGGGCTTTGTCCCGTACCACGAAGCGACCACGACCGTCCCCTCGTCCGCCATCGAATCAACCGCGTTCTGCAACGCTCCAGGAACGCCACTCACCTCGACGGCCACGTCCGCGCCGCGTCCGCTGGTAGCTTCTAGTACACGCTCGATCAGATCCTCGCCGGGCTCGAATGTCTCATTCGCTCCCATTTCCCGCGACAATTTCCGGCGTTCTTGCACCGGCTCGACGGCTATCACGCGGCCTGCGCCAACGAGATGGAGGAGCTGCGCCACGAGCAGACCGACCACGCCCTGCCCGAAGACGAGCGCGGTTTCCCCGAGCCGCATGGGGGTGTCGTGGACGATATTCACCGCCGTCTCCAGGTTGGCCGCGAAGACGCCGAGGAGCGGGTCCAGGCTCTCGGGCAATCGCACGGGCATCTCCGCCGGGACGGTGAAGATGCTCTGGTGGGGATGGTGGACGAAGACGGGGGTGCCGGGGACGAGGTTATTGACGCCGGGGCCGGTATCGAGGACGCGGCCCGTGGCAGCGTAGCCGTGTTTGATCGGGAACTCATAACCACCGGCCAGGGTCGGTAGATCCAACGCCATGTTTGTCGGAACCTCGCCCCGGTAGACGAGCATCTCGGTGCCGTGGCTTATCGCGGAGGCTATCGTCTTGACACGGATCTCACCGGGTCCGGGAGGAGGGATGGTCTCAGTCCGGATCTCCGCTTGCCGGGGCGCGGGGAACCAGAGGGACCGGGCTTCTATCGCGTCAGTCGCCATTCGGGTACACGACGCGACCGTCGAAGACGGTATCCGCGCCATAGGCGGTGACGGTGGTACCGGCCAGGGTCAGGGAGTCGGTCAGGTCGCGGATGCCGAGGTCGCCGATGGCCTCGACGCCGCGGCCCAGGATCTTGGGCGCGACGCACACCGCGAGCCGGTCCACGAACTGACCGCGCAGGAGAGCCGTGATGAGCGATGCGCCGCCCTCGACCATTATGGAACGCACGCCAAACCCATGAAGCTCCTCCATCAAGGCACCGAGATCCACCCGTCCTGATTCGTTCTCCGGCAACCGGAGGATGGTGGCGCCTAGTGAGAGAGCGTCCTCGCAGCGGCCTTCGGGGGCGCGCCCGGTAACGGCGAGGACGGTGCCTTTCGCGGCCCCGTTCGAGAGGACGGCGGATGTCAGGGGCGTTCGCAGGGTGCTGTCCACGACTACGCGCAGCGGGTCGTCTCCGGGGACGTGGCGGACGGTCAGGCTCGGGTCGTCGGCGCAGGCGGTGCCGACTCCCACCAGGATGGCGTCGTGTTCGGCGCGCAGGGCGTGGGCGAAACGCAGGGAGTCGGGGCAGCTGATCCAACGCGAACTCCCGTCGGCGGTCGCCATGCGGCCATCCAACGTCTGGGCGTAGCTTACGGTTACAGCGGGACGAACTATGCCGATCCCTCCTCTCTATTCCTCCCGGAAGGTTAGCATCTCCCGCCATGTTGCCGCGCAAGAGATATCACGCACCCGTATACTGCGGGCCATGAGTGCCGAGAACGTAAACGGGGACCGGATACTGCTCGAAGGGATGGTCTTCCACGGTCATCACGGGACGCTACCGGCGGAGCGCGAATTAGGGCAACCTTTCATAGTGGACGTGGAGTTGCGCCTCGATCTGCGGCCTGCCGGGACCTCCGACGACCTGGAGAAAACGGTGGACTACAGCGAGGTTCACCGGCGGGCGCGTGAGATCGTGGAGGGAGACCCGGTGAACCTCACCGAGACGATTGCCGAGAGGATCGCCACCGAGGTCCTGGAAGAACATCCTCCGGTTAGATCGGCGCGGGTGCGGGTAGCCAAGCCGCACGTCCGCCTGGATGACACCGTCCTGACCGGCTCGGCGGTCGAGATAGTGCGCCACCGCGACCCGGCGTAGTCAGACACGAACCATCCGAAGACCGGCTGCGTAGGATACGGCATGCGCGCCTCCCGCCGGTCTTCAAAACTAGTCCATTTGCGGGATGAAGGCGCGCTCGTCCGCTGGCACGCTGACGCGGGAACTACAGATCGAGGCCGCTACGTGGATAACATCTCCCGACTATCTCCCACGATCGATTCGTCTCATGTTTCCGTGCTGGAGACTCCGGATGCGCTGGAGGCGCTCACGCGGGCGTGTTCGGAGGATTTGATCTCCGCTTTCGGTCTGGGCGATGTCCGTTTCGGGCGGGCGGCGCTGGAGAAGATCACAAACCCCACAGCGCGGTGGCTGGCGAGACAGGCCGCCACATACGACGAAGTAGTGGGCGAAGCCGGACTCGGCGCGGGCGGAGCGTGGGCGCTGAGGCGCATGGCCCGGCGCGTGGAGGTCGAGGGCCTTGAGAACGTGCCGCGCGAGGGACCCGTGCTCCTCGTCTCCAACCATCCCGGCCTCGCCGACGCCGTGGTCCTATTCTCCGCCATCCCCAGAGAAGACCTGCGCGTCCTCGCCGCGGATAGGCCGTTCCTGGCCGCGCTCCCCAATACTTCCCAGCACCTCATCACCGTCTCAGAGGACTCACGGAGGAGATCCAACATCATCCGGACGGTGGCCCGCCACCTGAAATCCTGCGGCGCCGTCCTGACGTTCCCGGGAGGCCGGATCGAACCGGATCCCGCGGTGCTGCCGGGGGCCGTCGAATCGCTTGAGCAATGGTCGGGGAGCGTGGATCTCTTCGCCCGGCTGGTGCCAGGTCTCACGGTGGCGCCCGTCGTCGTTAGCGGGGTGCTCTCGCGCGCCGCGTTACGAAACCCGCTGATCCGGATACGGCGCGAACGCAGCGACCGCGAGTGGCTCGCCGCGACGTTCCAGATGCTCGTCCCCGCCCTCCGCAACGTCACGACCCGCGTGGAGTTTGGCATCCCCATCCGCGCCGAGGATGGGGTTCGCGTGAGCCCAACCGTTCTCGACGAGACGCGCCGCCTCATCGCGAGGATCACGAAATGACCATGCGGCGCACGTCCACGGACGCCGGGCTACGAGCTGGAATCATCCTGCTCACCGGCGCGACTGCCCTCATCCACCTGCAACTGAATTTTCCCGATCCGGTATTCATGCTCAACGGTCTCGGCTACCTCGGGCTGCTCGCCGCGTTGTACCTGCCCGTGCCCCGGCTCGTCGAACAAGACGCCGTGCGGCTCGCCCTGATCGGGTACACGGCGCTTACGGTCTTCCTCTGGGTTGTTATTGGGGAACGCACGTCCATCGGCTATGCGGATAAAGTCATCGAGATCGCCCTGATCGTCCTACTCCTGATTGAAAGCCGCACGGCTCGTGCCCACCAGAGATTCTCTTGAAAGCAGCGCAGCCAGGTCTGCTCCGGCTCCTCCACGGTCGGATGTGCTTCTGATTGCGTGTGCCGACAACCGCGCGTAGAGTATAGGGATGGCACGGTGCGGATATGGTCGCGGACCATCGGCGAGCTTGGCTCGGCACCAACCTGCGGGCCCGCATGCAGGGCAACCTGATGACGGACGAGAAAGCGAGGTGCAAGATCCACGTCGCCATCGACCGTAACGACATGCTCGGCGGAGAGAACTCGGCCCCTCTGCGCCTCGACCGCGTTGTCGGCGAACCGACGCTGCGGGTGGGCGATGACCAGACCATCGACCTGGAACCATAACACGGGAGGCGTGCCCCCATGAAACGAGAACTCCGCTTCGGCGTCGCGACCCTTCAGAATGCTCCCTGGAACACGCTGGTGGAGCGCTGGCAGTGCCTCGATGAGTTCGGCTTCGACAGCGCCTGGGTCGCGGATCATTTCGTCAACCCCTTTTTCCCGAGCGAACCCTTTCTGGAAGGATGGACGCTTCTGTCGGCGCTCGCCACGCATACTCGGAGGATACGCCTCGGGACGATGGTAACGAACATATCTCTGCACAACCTAGCGGTTCTGGCGAAGCAGGCTCTCACCGTGGATCACGTATCCGGTGGCCGACTGGAGCTGGGTGTCGGCGCTGGCGGAGCGCCAGCGGACCATACGATGACTGGAATCCCCGATTGGGATCCGCCGGAACGCGCCGCACGGCTGCGCGAAGCCGTCGAGATCGTGGATCGGATGCTACGCGACGAGGTGACGACGTACCGGGGCCGGTACTATCAGGTCGAGGGGGCCGAGATGCACCCGGCCCCGATCCAGAAGCCGCGACCGCCGCTGACGGTCGCGGCGCTGGCACCTAAGTCGCTCAGAACCGCGGCGAGATACGCCGACTCCTGGAATAGCCTGGTCGATCCAGGTCTGTCGGTCCAGCAAGCACTAGAAACGACCCGTCAGCGCAACGAGATGCTCGACGAATACTGCACGCAAATAGGCCGGGACCCGGGCGAGATCTCCCGCTCTCTTCTAGCGTGGCCGTTCATGCCCGAAACGCCATTCGATTCCGACGATGCTTTCCACGATTTCGTCGGACGATACCGTGAGGTTGGGATCGACGAGTTCATTTTCTACTGGCTGCGAGAAGAGGCCCTCGAATACGGTTACGACCGGAGCATGGTCGAACGCAGTGCCGACCGCGCCACTTTGGAGCGTCTCGCGGGCGAGGTGATCCCGGCGCTACGCGCATAGGCAGAGCACATGAAAAGAGTGGTTCATGTCAAGAGAAATGAACAGAGCCCTGATCGCTTTACTCCTGATCGAGAGCCGAAGGTCAGAGTAGCGAGCATCAGGAATCAGCAAATAACCTGAAGCCCCACTTTACGCCACCCACCGCCAGGTCGTGAACAGCGTGGTGAGCGCGACGCCGAGGCCCCCGCTCAGGATCAACCAGAGAACGAGCGCCACCCGATTGCGGGAGAGAAGATACCCGAGAACCAGGAACATCGGGAACGCCCCAAGCACGAAACGCGGCTGGCTCATGAGCGGAAAAGACGAGCTGGGCGTCAAAACCGGCAATAGCACCAGGACGAAGGAATACATGGATAGTCCCGGCGGCAGGACGAAAATCGCAACGACAGCGACAGCCAGGAAGAAGACCAGGAACACCAGGTTCAGGGTATTCGAGGCGTCGAGCGCCGGAGTCGGGTCCGCGCTCACGAAGAGCGCCTCCGGGTCGAGCAGATACCACGCGCCTTCCCTGGCGGTTCGCCAAGCGTCCCGCGCGGTCGAGATGGGGTTGGCAAGCTCGCGCCCCCAGTATTCTCCTTGCTGGCGGACGAACACGAGCGGGTCGCCGAACCTCGCCCACAAGAACGCCGCGTACCCGGCCAATCCCAAAGGGACAAGCGCAAGCCCCAATATCCCACGCGCCCCGAACTCCCGCCGGTGCCGCATCCACTCCAGGAAGAGCGGTATCAGGAGGAGGATGCCGAGGTTGCG
>JACDGB010000360.1 GCA_013815485.1 Rubrobacter sp. | reverse complement strand
CCCTTCCCAGAGCATTGACCATCTTCGAGCCGTCCGCCACTACGACGAGTCCTCCGCTGGAGGCGGCGACGATCTTCTCTCGCAGGAGCGCGCCGCCCAGACCCTTGATGAGGTCGAGGCGGGGGCAGATCTCATCCGCCCCGTCTATCGTAAGGTCGGGGCGCGCCTCGTCGAGCCCCAAGACGGGTATGCCAACCTCCCTGGCTATCCTGGCCGTCTCCTCCGAAGTCGGGATCCCGCGCACGTCGCGCAACTCGCCCGAACGCAGCAACTCACCGATCCTGCGTACAGCGAAGGCAGCCGTCGTGCCGCTGCCGAGTCCCACGACCATGCCGCTTCGCACGTAACCGTCAACGCCCGCGCGGGCCGCGTCCCGCTTCAAACCATCGCTGTCATCGGGCATTTCCGTCTACGAACCCGCGCCCTCGGGTTGGGAGCCGACCGTGATCTCGACCTGCCGGGGCTCCTCGCCGGGGGTGACGACGGTGAGGTCTATCCGGTCACCGGGACTGCGGGAGTTGACGACCGAGATCACATCGTCCGGCGTCCTCACCGTCTGGTCCCCGACTCTGGTTATTACGTCGCCGATCGGGACCGGCAAACCTCCAATATCCTCCTCTTCGCCACCCACGATGCCGACTTCATTCGCCGGGCCGTCCGGGGTGACCTTGCTCACTATGGCGCCGTTCTCCGGCAGGCCGTACTGATCGCGGAGTTGGTCCTGCGAGAGATCCGAGTACGCCTCCAACTCCTCCATGCCCACGGAGAACATCTGAACCCCGATGTAGCCGTGCTCCACGTCGCCTGTGGTTATGAGCTGCTGGACCACGCCTTTTACGGTGTTGATCGGCACGGCGAATCCAACACCCTGGGCCACGCCCGTGGCGCCGCCGGAGGCGACCTGGGAGTTGATGCCGATGACCCTCCCGCGCGAATCGAGCAGTGGACCGCCAGAGTTGCCGGAGCTAATGGCCGCGTCGGTCTGGACGGCGTCGTTAATAGTGTAATTGTTGGGGGCCGTGATCGGACGCCCTATCCCGCTCACGATACCGGTTGTCACGCTCACGCCAACGTTCAGAGGGTTGCCCATGGCGATCACCGGCTCCCCCACCCGCAGAGCATCCGAGTCCCCGAGCGTCAACGGCGTCAAAGTGTCCGGCGGCGCGTCCACCTTGATAACCGCCACGTCCGTCGAGGGATCTTCGCCGACGATCCGGGCGTCCCTCCGCTCTCCGCCGGAGAACCGAACCGAGACCTCGTTCGCCCCCTCAACGACGTGCTGGTTGGTGACGATGTGGCCGCTATCATCCAGGATGAAACCCGAGCCCCCGGCCGCTCCCAGGTCCGAGGCCACGTCCACGCTAACCACGCCCGGTCCCTGGCTCGCATACACCTCGCCCACGCTGGCGACGCCATCACCTCCACCCGTGCTCGACTCCTCCGAGATCGGCGGCGGGGATGACTCCTGGATCGTCACCTCTCCAGAACCCGCGCCCAGCCACTCCATCCCCACGAGGACGAACAAAGCAGCCACCAGTCCCCCGATGATCGCCGACGCTATCGCTGTAAATATGGTCTTCAGAGCAACTTCCTTCCGTGGCTTCTGTACATTATATTCACGCGGGCCTGCTGCTGATCTCGTTGACGTCCCACTCGTCTATATCTCGTTGACGTCCCACTCGTCTATCAGCCACTCGCCGTTATCTCTCACCAGAAACCAAGTTCCCCTGTTCCGTTGGGTCTCGGTGGTGAGCTCTGCCCTCGTCGTGCCCGTGACGGTAGCCGTACCGCCAGAGACCTCAGCCGTGGGTCCTTCTATGAACGTTACGTCCTCCACCTCGGCAAACGTACCCTCCAGCTTCGCCTGCGAGGGAAATTGCGCCTGCCGCCAACCCGTGCTCAGCAAATCGTAGGACGTATCGTAATCTCCCTGGGCGGCCAATGAGTAGAAGTCTTCCACCGCCTGTTCGGCCTCTCCCGCCGCCACCTCCACGGAACCACCTGATGGGCCGACTCCTCCCGAACCCGGCGCTGGCGACTGGTCCCGAGACGCAGCCTCCGATGACGCACTAGACGAAGCCGCGGACGAGGCACTAGACGAAGCCCCGGATGATGCACTAGATGACGCGCTAGTCGAAGCCCCGGACGACGTTTCCGCCGAGGCAGCTTGGCCATCGGAAGGTTCCTGGTCTCCCCGTCCGCCAGCGGATGGATCATTCGGCTGTGCGTTTGCCTGTCCACCGTCTGCCTGTCCGCCGCTGTTTGCCTGCTTTTCCCCGCCGGACAGTGTATATGCCGCCAGAGCCCCGATCACGGCGAGCATCGCCACTAGCCCCAGGATCGCAGCCACGACCCCGGACCTCCTCCGGCGTCCTTCTCGCGCCATGCCTGAAGGTGGCGCAGCCGGAGGAGGCGTGCGCGGAGACGCAGACTTTTTGGCGGGAGCGTTCTCCTGAGCTAACGTGGCGTTGGCTTCCCGGCCTGTTTCGAGGAGAGCCATCCTGGCCTCGTTGGCGGTGGGACGGGAGTCTGGGTCCTTGCTCATGCAGCTCAGAATCAGGGCCTGCATCGCCCCGCTGACTTCGTGATTCAACTCCCGTGGCGGGACTGGTTCTCTTGAAACATGCTGGCTGGCGACTTCTATCGGGGCGCCGGTGAATGGCGGCTCGCCGGTCGCCGCCTGATAGAGCGTCGCGCCCAGAGAGTACACGTCGCTCTTCGGGGTCACGCTCTCGCCCCGGAGTTGCTCCGGCGAAGAGTACAGCGCCGTCCCCAGATAGAAGCCCGTCTGCGTCACCTGGGTCACGTCCAGAGCCCGCGCTATCCCGAAGTCCGTCAGCCGCGCGCGGCCCCTCTCTTCCAGCAAAATGTTGTGCGGCTTCACGTCGCGGTGGATGACGCCCCGCTCGTGCGCGTGCGCCAACCCCGCCGCGACCTCCGCGCCCATCGCCGAGAGATGATCCCCGGCCAGAACTCCTCGCTCGTCTATGAGAGCCTTCAGATCGCCGCCAGAGACGTACTCCATCACGATGAACGATGCCTCTTCCCCCTCGAACTCTCCCTCTCCCGCGTCGTAGACC
>JACDGB010000359.1 GCA_013815485.1 Rubrobacter sp. | reverse complement strand
TCCGGAGGTCTCGTGGGCGCGGCGCTGTTTGCATCGGAAGGACGCCGGGTACCGGCTGGCGCCATCCTCGGAGCCGCATCAGCGGTCGCCGCCGCCTCTGCCGGGGAGCGGCTGCGCGCCTTCGCCAGGGAGAGGACCGGCGTGCCGGACCCGCTCGTGGCCGTAGCGGAGGATGCCGTCGTCCTCGCTATCGGGGCGTACTCGCTGCGCCCCAACCGGTAAAGTACAGACCGCCGGAAACCCCATCCGCGAGAAGTCCCTGATGGTTGTCAGAAGCCGCAGTCAATTATTTCGCACCCGCAATCGGCGCAGTCACAGGCGTCGAAGGTACGGCTGATTCGCCGTCGCCATCGTCGCCACGCGCCATCCTCCGAGCGTCCATGCGCATCGCAAACGTGGGAAGCCTGAAGGAAGATGCGCGCGTCCCGGCAATGGGAGAGCCGCTCCCCGATACCCGGCAACGCCGCTCGTGCGCCGGACGCCCGGATACGATACTTCGCGTAGCCGGAGCACGAAAGACTGCCGTGAAGCAGCCGATGGGGACAAGAGAATCCCTTGTACGGTGACACGCGCCGCTGGTAGAGCGTGATCGCACGCACCGCGCCGGAGGAGAGAATGCCGATCACGCGCCGAACTGATCCAACGTACTCTGCACCGAACCGAGATATCCGCCGTCGAAGAAATAAGCGTGTACCAGCAGCGGGTAGAGGTTGTACAGGTCGCGGCGCATCTCGAAGAAGCCGGGCTTTATCGCTCGGATCTCCTGGTACCGCTCGAAAAAGGAATCGCCAAACGAGTTGAAGAGGCTTATGAAGGCGAGTTCCATCTCTGGGTCGGCATGGTAGATGGCGGGGTCGAGGAAGGCGGTTATGCGGTCGCCTTTTGCCAGCACGTTGGCGCTCCATGCGTCGCCGTGGATCAGGGCCGGGGGGTTCGGCTCCCCGATCATCTCGTCCAGCCGCTCCGCCAGCCGCTCTATCCGGCGAAGGTCCTCCGAGGGTAGACGGTCTGCTTTGTGGGCGACGTTCGCCAGGTACAGCAGGCGGTGGTCCCTGAAGAAATCCACCCAGCTCTCCGTCCACGGGTTCGGCTGATCCAGACTCCCGATGAGCGTATCCCGCTCGTGTCCGTAGCAATCCGCGGTGATGCCGTGCAGCCCGGCGAGAAGTTCGGCGGCATGATGCTCGGCCTCGACAGAGAAATTGCTGTTCCCATCGACGAACTCCATCAGGAGGAGTATTTCGGAGCTGTAATAAACCTCCGGCACCGGGAGATCAGTCCTCTCCCGCAGATATCGCAGCATGTACGCCTCGCGCTCCAGATGCGACTTGCCATCCCGGTCCACCTTCGCCACGAGCGTCGTGCCGTCCTCCACTTCAGCCCGGTACACCTCGCCGATGCATCCACCCCCGAGGGGACGGGCGCTGAGAAGCCGCTCCCCGAGGTGAGTCTCCACGCCTTCGCTGACGATCCTCTCAGACACCGCTCTTCAAATGCCGCTCCCGGATGTCCGCGAGGAGCCCCTCCGAAGCCTCTTCGATAAGATCCATCGCGTGCTCGAAGCCGTCGGGGCCGCCGTAATAGGGGTCCGGGATCTCCGTCTCCGGCAAGCGCGGGGCGTAGTCGAGGAAGAGCCGCACCTTGTTAGAATTGTTGCGGCACAGACCGCGCACCGTCCGCAGGTTCCCTTCGTCCGCGACGAGCATGTAGTCGAAGGTCTGGCAGTCTTCCGGCTCGATCATGCGTGCGCGCTGGCTCCCGATTTGCAACCCTCGTGCCTCCGCGCTCTGCTGCGCCCGTGGATCTGGCGGCTCGCCATCATGGTAGAAGGCATGGGTCCCGGCGGAGTCCACGAAGACCTCGTCCTCAAGGCCCTCGCGCCGCAGAACGGCCTCGAAGACACCCTGTGAGATCGGGCTTCGGCAGATGTTTCCAGAGCAGACGAACAGGATGCGTACCATGGGGTCAGATTCTAGGGCAACTTCCGGTGCGCGTCAGAAGATGAAAACGGACTGCTTTGTGACTAGACTGACCTCTCGTACCCGGAGAAGGAGGAGATCATGGCCGACGTAAAACGTGTTGGAATGTTGACGGGCGGCGGCGACGCGCCGGGATTGAACGGCGTGATCCGGGCCGTAACCATGCGCTGCGTCAACGACTACGGCTACGAGGTGCTTGGCATCCAACGCGGCTGGCGCGGCCTCCTGCAAAGAGAGGATGACAGCACCCGTCCTCTCTCCGCGGACGACGTCCGCTACATCCTCCAGGAGGGCGGCACCATCCTCGGCTCCTCCCGCACCAACCCTTACAAGAACGAGGGCGACGCCGAGAAGGTAGTCGAGAACATGAAGGAATACGGCGTGGACGCCCTCGTCGCCGTCGGCGGCGACGATACTCTAGGTGTAGCCAGGCGTCTCTACGACGACTTCGGCGTGCAGGTCGTTGGTTGCCCCAAGACTATAGATAATGACCTCTCGGCGACCGACACCACCTTCGGCTACGATACGGCCGTCTCCATAGCCACGGAGGCCATAGACCGGGTAAGGACCACGGCGAAGAGCCACGAGAGGATACTCGTGGTCGAGATCATGGGCCGGAACGCTGGTTGGATCACCTGGGGCGCCGGCGTCGCGGGAGCGGCAAACGTCACCCTCATCCCCGAAGTCGAGCCGGACCTAGACGAGATAGCAAACATCTTCAAAAACCGCGCCGAGAGGGGCGAGAAGTGGGGCGTCGTCGCGGTCAGCGAAGGCGTAGTCTTGAACGAGGACTACATCACCCAGAACGCCGAGAAGGACGAGTTCGGCCACGCCAGGCTCGGCGGCATCGGCGAGACGCTTGCCGGGGAGATAAAGGAACGCACCGGCATAGACACTCGCCACGTCGTCCTCGGGCACCTGCAACGCGGCGGCACCCCGACCGCCTACGACCGCATCCTCTCCACGCGTTACGGTCTGCGGGCGGCGGAAGCGGTCAAGAACGGCGAGTGGGGCCAGATGGTCGCCCTGCGCGGGAGCGAGATCGTTACCGTATCTCTAAACGAAGCGACCGAGGGGACCAAGACCGTCCCCGACAAACTCTACCGC
>JACDGB010000358.1 GCA_013815485.1 Rubrobacter sp. | reverse complement strand
GTCTTGAACCCTCCCCTGGCGTCCGCGCGCTCCGCGATGGCAGCCGTTCCGGCCGTAAACAAGTCGACGAACACCACGAGCACCACCAGAGATCCCGCGATCCGGCGTCCCGCCGGAAAGAGCGCGTAAACAACCACGCATATGTTGGCGAAGACGAGAGCCACCATCGTGGCCGGGGGAATCCCCATGCCCAGGCTGGCGAGGAGTGGCTCCTGGAAGGACCCCAAGGGCTGGGGAGTTCCATCGGTCGCGGGGGACGCCCAGAAGCCGATTATCAGGAAGAGCGAGGTCAGTATGGGCAAGAGGGCGAGGCTTCTCGTTCTCTTGCCACGCTCTCCAAGAGAGCTTAGGGCGGCGCCGGCCAGCAGGGCGAATCCGAGGTACAGGACCACCTTTACACGCTCGGGACCGTGCGTATGCATCGATTCGAAGCCGGGCAGCAGATGGTAAAGCGTCCAGTGCAGTGGCGTGATTTTCTGGCCCGAGAGGATCAGCGCGCAGATCGAGAGGGCGAAGAAATAGGGTACGGCGTGCCGGCCACGGGCGATGAGGGGTGCCGCGAGGGCGAGGGCGAGGATCGGCAGCCCGGCATAGATGCCGCCGGGCACCATCAGCCTACTCCAGGTCTCCAGCTTCCATCCTCCGTAGACGGTCACGTCCTCTCCGATACCGGCGTAACCGTTGGCCAGGTTGGAGAGGGCGATGTATTCCACGCGGGGTAGGATGCCGGCGGCGGCGAGCCCGAACCCGAACAGGAGCACCGCCCCGCCGTGAAGGAAGAGGCCGGAGACCCGGACCCTCGTCCCTCGAATGTTCTCTGGTGGGAAGAGCAGCGTGCGGTAAGCCACGTATCCGCCGAGGGCGAGGAGCGCGTAGTAGGAGCCCTGGCCGAGCCATGCGGCGAGTATCTGGCTCACGGCGAGCCCGGATAGCCCCCACCACAGGCCCCTATTCAGCCAGCGGGTGCTCTGGATCGCCAGCTCCGCGCCCAGGATCGCGAGCGGCAGCCACGCGGAGACACCGACGTAGGCAAAGCAGCAGAGGTTGCGCGTGTACAGATAGCCAGTGTACTCGTAGGCCACCGCGGCCAGCAGGGAACCCGCCACGTTCATGCGGAGCACTCGCGCCAGGGCGTAGGTGCCGAGCCCGGCGAGCAGCAGATGGAAGAGCACGTAGCCGCTGGCGGCCGCGGCAAGAGGTAGGAGGGTGAACAGTAGCATCGCGGGCAGGTAAGTCCAGCCGGAGAGGGGATCGCCTGCAAAGGGTGCGCCCGAGAACTGGTGCGGGTTCCACCCTGGCACGTCGCCGGAGCGCAGGCTCTCGCCGAGGAAGGAGTACCAGGGGTAGAACTGAGTTATGGTGTCCTTGCCGACGACGATCCCGCCGCTAACCAGGTTCCAGCCGGCGATCAGGGTGAGTACGACGAGCGCGAGACCGGCGGCGAGGTCTTTGTGGCGCTCGATGGCCGGGAAGAGCCAGGAGCGGAAGGACTTGGCTGAGTAGATCATCATCGTGTCATCCGGAGCCTTTTCGCGGACTGCGTACTGGTGTCGATAGTTTTGCTACCGTCGTACGTTCGTCCAGGGCTACGATTCGACCAGCGCACGAACTCTTCAGCGGCCAGCACGACGAGATCGCCGGGCTCCCAATAGCCCTGAGAAAATGGTGCCTATTTTGTAACCGGCGACGAGAAAACCTTCCGGGCTCCCGGCCGGCCGCCGAGGGGTCCAGCGCCCCAAGATTGTCGCCTGACCACGGTTCGATCGGGCTCTTCGACGAGCGTCGGCGCTTGCGGTTGCTAGAGAACTGGAGCACAGCGTTTATCGTGGTGTGCATCCGGTGCTCTCCGGCTTTCTTCTGAAGATCATCGTACGTTCATCCCCACCCCGTGCCAGGAGTTGTTGGCGTAGCCCTTGAAGTTCCACACCTCCTCGGCCGTCACCGGTTGCGTGCCGGCCGAGGAGTCCAGCGCCCGGGCGACGATGCGGTGTTCGCCGGAGCCGATCTCGAGGTGCGCCTCCCAGAGACTCCAAGCCCAGAACTCGCCCGCGCCTTCCTGCAGGTCCGCATGGACCCACGTCCTTCCTCCGTCCGAGGAGACATCCACCCACTCGACGCTCCGTCCCCCGCCGGCCACGGCATAGCCCCGCATGCTGACCGGCCCCGCGTCCAACGCTTCACCTTCCTCCGGTTCGCAGATCGCGGCGTCCACCTGCAACTCTCCGAGCATCAACCCCTCAGAGTAATCTACCGTCTCGGCGGTAACGCCGGGCGGGAAGAGCTTGTACTCGCGGGCCTGGCATGGGTTGTCGGACGGGACATCCCGGAGCGTGACGCCGGAGAGCCACTTGACGCTCCCGGCCCCGATAAAGCCGGGCGCCACGACCCGCAGGGGGAAGCCGTGTTCTCGCGGCAGGGGCTCACCGTTTATTTCGTAGGCCAGTATCACCTCCGGTCTCAGAGCCTTCTCCTGGGGTATGGAGCCCCTGTAGTTGAAGCTTCCGTCCTCTCCCTCGACCTCGTCGAGCCCGACGAAGGCCGCGTGGCTGGCCTCTTCTCCGATCCCCGCCTTCGAGAGGACCTCGCGCAAGGGGACTCCGGCCCAGCTCGCGTTGCCGATGGCGCCAGCTCTCCAGGGGCGTCTCGCCGGGAATCGGCGCCACCTGCATGAGCCCGTTGCGCCGGTTGCCCGCGCACTGCAATACGGCCACCACCTCCATCTTGGGAAGCCCGTACAAGTCCCCCATCGAAAGCTCCAGCGGTCGGTCGACCAGGCCGCCGACGACGAGTCGGTAGCCTTCCGGGTCCAGCTCGGGGATCGAACCGTGGTTGCGGGAGAAGAAGAGGTCTTTGGGCGTAAGGAAGCTCTGCCGCGGCCGGACCAAGGGGGGCTCGGCGTTGAAGGGGCGTTCTTCGTGGACGATCATCGCGGGGTGTTTGTTGGGTCGTTCCACTTCTCTCCTCCTGCAGCGCCCGCCGCGTCTCCGACGTGACTATCCGTTCTCTTTCAGCAGTTTGAGTATTGTCCGCATGAGCTTCTCCCCCTGGTTCGTCTCGAAGATGGCCTGGGCGTGGGCGTCACCCGGAAG
>JACDGB010000059.1 GCA_013815485.1 Rubrobacter sp. | reverse complement strand
AGGCTTACCGGCATCTCATCGGAGAGCCGCCGCGCTACAACGGCGTCCCGGGCGCGACAGATGGCACCTTCCTGCACGCCTGGGCCGGCATCCCCATAATCACCACGGGCGCCGGAGGCCGCGCCGTTCCACATCACAAGGACGAGTGGGTGGATGCCGACGAACTACTCGCGACCAGCAAGCTATACGCCGCGACCGCCATGTATTTCTGCGAGGAGGAAGCCGATGTTTGACTACCGTGCGATGTTCGACATGACCGGAAAGACCGCGCTCGTCGTAGGCGCGGGAAGCGGGATCGGGGAGGCAGCCTCCCACGGACTCGCCGCCTTCGGAGCCCGAGTATTCTGCGCGGACGTGGACATGGAGGCCGCTGAAAAGACAGCCGAAGCAGCGCGGGCTGAGGGCTGGCGGGCGGAGGCGGTCGAACTGGACATGACCAGCTCGGAGAGTGTCCGGGCGGCAGGGGAGCGAGTCGGGACGCCGGATGCGCTGATCTCCACGCCGAGCATCAACGTCAGGAAACCCCTCTTCGGGATCACCGACGACGAGTTCGACCGCATCATTGACTTGAACCTGAAAGGGACTTTCCGGCTGCTGCGGGAGTTCGGGCCTGGGATGGCGGAGCGGGGTTCGGGGAGCATCGTCGCCTTCTCCAGCATCCGGGGCGCGACCGTCGAGCCGGGGCAGGGAGTGTACGCGGCGACCAAATCCGGGACCGTGCAGATGCTGCGCGCCCTCGCCGACGAACTCGGGACCCGCAACGTGCGCGTCAACGCCCTCGCCCCCGGCATAGTCGAGACGCCGCTCACCGAGCAGATCAAAGACGCCCCCGAATGGTACGACGCCTACGCCCAGAAGAGCATCCTGAAGCGGTGGGCGCAGCCGCATGAGATGGTAGGCATGATCGTCTACCTCGCCTCCGATGCCAGCTCCTACGTCACCGGCGCGTGGATGTTCGTGGATGGAGGCTGGACCGCCGCCGACGGTCGCTTCACCCCGCCTTTGTAGCCCATTTGACAGGCTGCACATGCGTGCCGATACTTCGGAAGAGTGACTCGCGAGAAGGAGGCAATTGATGGCTAGCGGCACGGGGAACGAGCGCGGTTCGGTGACGAGCTTCGGGACGCGCCAGATTGTGGTGGCCGGCGTGCTCGGGGGGATCGCGGTGTTCCTCGGGGCGACGCGGCTAGGCTTCATCCCAGTGCCCAACCTGGCGGGCAACGCGACCGTGATGCACGTCCCGGCTATTCTCGGGGGGGCGCTGGAGGGGCCGATAGTGGGTCTGCTCGCCGGTGGCATCTTCGGGGTCTTCTCCTTCTTGCAGCCGGAGGTCCCGTTGTTCGCCAACCCCATAATCGCCATCGGGCCACGGTTATTGATCGGGGTGGTGGCGTGGGCCATCTTCGTGGGGTTGCGCGGCATAAGCGTGGATCTCGCCGCCGCAGTCTCCGGTGTATTCGGCTCCCTGACCAACACCGTCGGCGTGCTCGGGTTGGCCGTCGTCTTCGGCTACCTTCCACCGGCGGCGGTCGTCCCGATCATCCCTCAGGCGATAGCCGAGGCGGTACTCGCCGCGGTCGTGACGGTCGTAGTCGTCCGGGGCGTGCTGTTGTACCGCAGCGGGCGGACGACAGCGCCGGAGATCGAACCCGACGAAGAGAAACGATACTGAGGTCAGGTTTCAGGATTTTCTACATTGATGGCCCGACGCTCGTGAACACCGTCATGGGTTCGGGTGGACCATGACAAGGAATCTCTCTCCGACTCACGAAAAACGCGCTCTTCATCCGGATTCGGCATGAACCCGTGATCGAGGTTGATGGCGTCTCCTTTGCCTATCGCGGGGGCGAGTCCGACGCGGTACACGCCCTGCGGGACCTGGATATCCAGATAGAGCCTGGCCGTCTCGTTGCCGTCATCGGGCACAACGGCTCGGGGAAGAGCACGCTCGTCAAGCTGCTGACCGCCGTTCTGTATCCGACGGAGGGTGGGATCCGGGTGGACGGCGTGCCGGTTCGCCATGAGACGCGGTGGGAGATTCGCAGCCGCGTCTCGGTAGTGTTTCAGGACCCAGATGACCAGCTCGTTATGAACCGGGTCGCTGACGACGTGGCTTTCGGGCCGGAGAATCTTGGGTTGCCACGGGAGGAGATAGCCGAAAGGGTCGAATCCGCGCTGGAAGCAATGGGGATCGCCGATATCTCCGAGAAGATCGTGGACGATCTCTCATTGGGCCAGAAGCAACGAACCGCTATTGCTGGGGCTCTTGCGATGCGGCCCCGGTATTTGATCCTTGACGAGCCAACGTCACTCCTGCCAGCGGTCGCCGCGACGCGACTCATCGAAGCGGCGCGAGAACTGAATCGCCGGGAGGGGATGGGCGTGATCCACGTTACCCACTCCATGGCCGAGGCTGCCCTCTTCGACCGCGTGATCGTACTGGACACAGGCCGCCTCGTCATGGACGGTCCACCATCCGAGGTCTTCCGTCGTGCCGAAGAACTGCGCGAGATCGGCCTCGACGTGCCCCTCGCCGCCAGCCTCGCCAGCCGACTCAGGTCCCACGGCATCCCACTCGAAGGCGACATATTGACGGACGCGGATTTGCGAAAGTCCGTCTTCGCCCTGCCAAGATCGGCGGGAGATTCCGGGTGACGGATCTGCCCGAGCAAGCACCGCTTGCCGAACTTCGGGAATTCCTTTACTCGTACCTGGAGGGGACGCCGCGCGCGGTTGAAGCAGCGCGTGGCGTCTCGTTCGAGGTCCGGCGCGGCGAGCGAGTCGGCATCGTCGGCCCCACGCAGTCCGGGAAATCCACCGTCGTCTACGCCCTCGCGCACCTGCTGCGCCTGAAGGAGGGACAAGTATTTCACGAGGGAGAGGACGTGGCAGCCGCGGGCTACGACCGTGCTGCCTTGCGGAGGTCCGTGGGCGTGGTGTTCCAGCGGCCGGACTTCCAGATCCTTGAAGACGTGGTCGGCAAGGACGTGGCCTTCGGGCCGACGGCGGCGGGGGTTCCGGCGAAGGAGACCCGCGAGCGCGTCGAGGAGAGTTTGGAGGCGGTGGGCCTCTCGTACCCGGAGTTCCGGCTGCGTTACGTACACGCTCTCTCTGGAGGACAGAAGCGCCGGGTCGCCCTCGCTGGCGTGCTGGCGATGCGCGCGCCCCTGATCGTACTCGATGAGCCGATGGCGGGCCTCGACCCGCGGGGCCGCGACGAACTGTTCGGCCTCTTCGAACGGCTGCGCGAGCAACGAAACCTCACGATGGTGATGTGCTCCTCAAGCCTCGCCGACGCGAGCCTGTTGTGCGACCGGCTCATCGTTCTCGAAGAAGGCCGCGTCGCGATGGACGCACCCGTCCGGGAAGTCCTCGCCGGAGCGGATCGGCTCGATGCCCTCGGCATAGCCCTCCCCGAGCCCGTCGCCCTCGCCCGCGAACTAAGGAAAATCCTCCCCGACTTGCCCACCGATCTTCTGACCGAAGAAGAGCTGGAGGAAGCGTTGCTAGAACGGTTGGGAGAAAGCCGTGCTTGAGTTGCAGCGGAATGTGATCTTCGGCCAGTTCGTGGACACCGGATCGCCGGTGCATCGCCTGGACGTGCGAATAAAGCTCGTGGCGACAGCGCTCCTGGTCGTGGCCTCGTTCCTGGTTGATGGATTTCTCGGCTTCGCGCTGCTGTTCCCGCTGCTGGTGGTTTTGCAACTCGTCTCTCGCGTCCCATTCGGATACGTGGCGCGAGGCTCCAGCTTCTTCCTGTTTTTCTTGGGGATCATCCTCGTCTTTCAGGTCTTCTTCTATCCTGGCGAGGCACCGCAATCGAGCGTGCTGTGGCAATGGGGATTCCTCTCCATCTCCACGGAGGGATTGCGTTTCGCGGCGATCCTGGGTCTGCGCGTGCTGCTTCTCTATCACACTACAACAATGCTCATGCTGACCACCTCGCTAGTGGACCTGACCAACGGCCTGGAATTGCTCTTCGGGCCGTTGCAAAAACTAAGAGTACCGGTCAACGAGTTGGTTCTCGTCGGCGTCATCTCGGTGAAGTTCGTCCCGATCTTCATCTCTGAGGTGGAGCGTCTGAGCCGCGCATATACAGCCCGCGGTGTCCCGTTCGACGAGGGCGGCCCCATCACCCGCGCCCGGCGTCTCGGGCGGCTTCTCGTCCCCGTCTTCGTCGGCGGCTTCCGCCGCGCCGACCTCCTCACGACGGCCATGGACGTCCGTTGCTACCGGGGCGGTCGTGGCCGCACCAAGCTCCGCCGGATGGAGGCGGGCCTCACTGACTGGCTCGTGCTTTTGATGGTTGTAGTCTGGGTGCTGGCGGCCTGGAAGCTGCCAGGCTTGCTGATTGCATGACACTATCTAGCGAGAATGGTACTGCAGCATGGCTGGGACCGCTTCGCCCGCAATGCTTCTAGCTCTCATTCAGATCGGCGAAGAGTTCCCGTTCCCGCTCTTCCCGATTGCCTTCCAGCATGAGCGCGACAGCGTCCCGGAGCATGAAACGGGCTTCTTCCAGGGTACGTCCCTGGCTAACCGCGCCGGGAACCTCCGGGCAATAAGCTACGATCCAGCCATCTTCGCCAGGAACGTAAATCCCCGTCAAACTCAGTTCCTCACTCAAGCTCTCAGTTTCGCTCAACTCATGTCTCCTCTTCTTTCGACCATATTATCTCATGCGCATTTGTCGGGATGCCGCAGTTATCTATTCTTTCAGTTCCTCATCATAGCGGGAGTGGGTCTGCAACCTCTGCTGCGCATGGGGCAGATCGCCCACGTCGGCAAGCGGGCCGTCTTCGGACTCGGACGCTACCGGCTCCTCCGAGACCCGGATATCCGCTCCTTCGCGTATGATCCCGCTCACGGTCCCCGGCGGCGCATCCATGCTAACTTCGGGTGCGTATCATCAATAAAGGTCCAGAGAAAGGCTCCGGTTGTGACGATGAAAACCTTGACGCGAAGGCTCGGCCTGATCTCTGTCCTCGCTTTGGCGATGTCTCTCACGGCCTGCGGCGGTGAAGATTCGATGGGTGGTTCTCAAGGAGACTCGGAGGGCCAGCAGGCGTCCGCGATGTCCGAGTCCGCATCATCGGAGGCTACGATGGAAGAGACGACCGCCTCGGGGCAGATGGAGTCTGGCGAGGTCGCGGAGTTGGCTGAGGCGGAGATCGGGGCTCGGGAAGAAGCGTCCATGTTGCCGGCGGGAGGGAAGAAGCCGGACAAACCGCAGCCGCTGCCGGAAGATCCGCCCGAAGGCATAGAGGTATATCCGGCGACCACTAACAGGACGTTGGATCGGCCGATAGACTACGACCGCCAGCCGCCGACCAACGGCGACCATGATCCACTATGGCAGAACTGCGGTTTCTATCCCGAGCCAATAAAGGACCGGCACGCCGTCCACAGCATGGACCACGGGGTAGTCTGGATCTCCTACCGCCCCAACCTCCCCGCCGCCGGGATAGACGAACTGCGCTCATACGCCGGGGAACGCTACGTCATAGTCAGCCCATACCCCGGCCTTGACGCGCCGGTAGTGGCGACCTCCTGGCGAGTCCAGTTGAAGCTCGATGGAGCGGACGACCCGCGCCTGCGGCAGTTCGTGGATCAATTCCGCATCTCCGAGATATCGCCTCTCTCAGGCAACAAGTGCGTCGGCGGCGCCGGAGACCCAGAACCCGTGGAGTAAATTATTCCTCTGCGCCGGGTTTCGGGTCTGGGCGCTTTTCCGTGGCTAGCTTCTCGGCGGCCTTGACGAGGTCGCCCATGCTGCTGCGGCGGGTGAAGCGGCCATCGCGGTAGATGAAGGGGTTGAGGTTCCAGCTTGTCTCGTAGGATTCTCCGTCGAGGCCCTTGTAGCGGGTGGTCACCCAGGTGCCTCGCTCCAGGCCCTTCTGCTCCAGGAACGGCAGGAGGGTTTCGAGGTGGTCCCAGTAGGTGGAGATCTCACCGTCAGGCGGCAAGAAGTCCATGCCTCCCTTGAAGTACGGCAGATCCGAGATGACAAAGCCGTTGGAACTCTCGATGGGGGCGGAGAACTCGAACGTTATCTCCCTGGCCGCGCCCTGGCTGACGTTTCTGACGACGATGTTGATCTCAGGGAGGCTGTCGTAGTCGTCGTCCACTATCACCTGCGGACGGCCTATCGCCATGCGCTGCGCCTTCATCTCCGCGAGCGTCCGCTGGCTCACCCTCCATGTGTAGTAGTACCCGCCCGCCAGCACCATGACGAAGAGGGTGTTGGTTACGGCTGTGACGATCTGGGCTATGGTCGCCGCGTCCATGCGCCGTTCGTTCCCCAGCGCGGGTCCGGCTACACACTCGTAATCTGAGTCATGCGTCGTGCTTGTGATCGGCGAGGACTTCCTCGACTTGGTATCGCGAGATACCGGCGAGCATGGGGTTGGTGTCCTTGTAGTAGGGGAGTGCGACCAGCCCGATGGACAGTGCCCAGCCGCGACCTCGTGCCCAAGTGGCGTCGTCGACCGAGAGCGATTCCCGGAACGTGTCCCGAGTTTCGGCGGAGAGAAGGTTCCAGGCGACGATCTGGTCTACTGCGGGATCGCCGATGGCTAGCCCGCCGAAGTCGATGACGGCGCTGAGGCGGCCCTGTGTGGCTAGCAGGTTCCCGGGCTGGATGTCACAGTGGATCCAGACAGGCGGGCCGTTCCACGCCGGAACCTGGAGGGCCGCTTCCCAAACCTCGGTCACCAGGGCGACATCGAGTATGCCGTCGCACGCGGCGATTGCGGCGCGGGTTGCCTCATCTCGATGCGCCAATGGCCCGCCACGGTAGGATCTGAGCGATCCGGTGGGCAGTTGGCCCTCGGTGTCGATGTCGCGCAGCGTCGTGATGAACTGCGCCAGGTCGGTTGCCAACTGGCGTGCATCGGCGATGCGCTCGGCGGTTGCGTTCTCGCCCTCCAGCCACCGGTAGACGGACCAGTGCCACGGGTAACCCTCGCCGGGCATCCCCATCGCGAGCGGGACTGGGATGGCAAGCGGTAGTTGCGGTGCTAGTTTCGGCAGCCACTGTTGCTCCTTTATCACATCGTCGGCGGCGCCAGGGATGCGAGGGAGACGCACGGCCATGTCATCACCGAGCCTGTACATCGCGTTGTCGGTCCCGGCGGAACGCATTGGTTTGAGAGGAAGGTCTTCCCACTGCGGGAACTGCGCCGCGAGCAACCGGCGCACGAGAGATGCGCTGATGTCCACCTCGTCGGCGTGCATTCTCTCATTGGACACGAGCATCTCCTTGAGCTGGAGTGAATCCGCGGAGCCAGACGGACGACGCGACCGCGACCAGGGCCTGCGTCCGAGATCACGTCTTGAGCCGGTATCCTGTTTTGAAGATCCACCACACCGCCGCCAGGCAGAGGGTCAGGAAGAGGAGCGTCATGGACAGGCTCACGCCGACTCCCACGTCTGCGATCCCGTAGAAGCTCCAGCGGAAGCCGCTGATCAGGTAGACAATGGGGTTGAAGAGCGTGACCGTCTGCCAGAACGGCGGCAACATATCGATGGAGTAGAAGCTGCCGCCGAGGAAGATCAGGGGCGTCATGATAAGAAACGGCACGAGCTGGAGTTTCTCGAAGCCCTCGGCCCAGATGCCCAGGAGAAAGCCGAAGAGGCTGAAGGTAAACGCGGTGAGCATGAGGAACGTGAGCATCCACAGAGGATGCGCGACTTCTATCGGCACGAAAAGTCCCGACGTCGCTAGGATGAGCAGGCCCAGTATGATCGCCTTGGTCGCGGCCGCGCCGACGTAGCTTATGACGATCTCGACGTATGAAACGGGGGCAGACAGTAGCTCGTAGATAGTGCCCGTGAACTTGGGGAAGAAGATACCGAACGACGCATTTGAGACGCTCTGTGTTAGCAGCGACAGCATTATGAGCCCAGGCACGATGAAAGCCCCGTAGCTGACCCCGTCAATGCCGGTGATGCGCGAGCCAATAGCCGCCCCGAAGACGACGAAGTACAGGGAAGTCGAGATGACGGGCGTGACGATGCTCTGTAGGATCGTGCGCCCGGTACGCGCCATCTCGAACACGTAGATCGCGCGTATCGCGTGGAAGTTCATGGCCTCTCCGTCACGAGATCTACGAAGATCTCCTCCAGCGAACTCTGCCTCGTCTGGAGGTCCCGAAACTTGACGCCAGCCCCGTTGAGGTCGCCGAGCAGCTCGGCAATGCTCATACGCTCCGCCTGCGCGTCGTAGGTGTAGATCAACTCCGTGCCACCCGCCGCCAACTCCAGCCCGTAGCC
>JACDGB010000357.1 GCA_013815485.1 Rubrobacter sp. | reverse complement strand
CCTCACCTTCTCGTAGACGACGCTCTCGCGGCTCACCCCGCAACGCCGCTCCAGGAGTTCGTAGACCTTCTCCTTGAAGGCTGGGCCGTCACGTTCCCAGTCCACGTTCGGCCCGAGATGCGGCACCGGAACCAGCACGAAAAGGCTCTCCATGCCTTCGGGGGCCATGCCGCGTTCCGTCCTCGACGGCACGACGGCGTAGAAGGATGGGTCATCGGGGAGCGCGTGGTCGCGGAAGATCTGCTCGAAGTTCTCCCGATACTTCGGGGAGAGATAGAAGTTGTGATGGAGCATGCCGTCCAGCTTGCGGTCTATCCCCAGATACAGCATGAACGCCGACGCCGTGTACTCCAGCTTCTCGCGCTTGCGGCGCCATCCGAAGTCCCCATTCGCGGCATCCGGCAGTAGCTCACGGTAGGCGTATGGCAGGTCCGCGCCCACGAGCACCGCGTCGGCCGCCACCTCTTCGCCGTTCACGCGCACGCCCCGCGCCTGGCCTTTCTGGACCACGACCTCTTCGACCGGGCTGTTCAGATGGACCTTTACGCCAAGCTCCTCCGCGACTTTTTCCATCGCCTGGATGAGGGCGTACATGCCGCCTTCGGGGAACCAGAGGCCGTCCTCGGCGAGTTCGGTGTAGGGGAGGAGGGAGTAGACGGCGGGCGCTTCGAAGGGGGATAGGCCCAGGTACATGGTCTGGAGGCTGAACGCCTGGCGCAGCTTGTCCGAATCGAAGAAGCGGGAGACGGAGCGGTAGTAATTGCCGAGCGCCTTCGTCTTCAGGAGCAGGCGCAGGTTTCTCAGGCCGAAGAAGTCTCGGGCCCCCTCGAAGTCCCGTTCGACGAACTCGCTGCGGCCGAGGCGGTACTTCAGGCAGGCGTCTTCCAGGAATCGGTAGAAGCGCGGGGTCACGCCGGGTTCGATGCGTTCTAGCTCCCGGATCATCTCGGGCAACATGCGCCGGATCGTCAACGCATCCCCATCCCCGAACGTGACGCGATACTGTCCGTCCAGCGGGATGAGATTTGCATAGTCTTCGAGATCACGACCGGCGAACCGGAACAACTCCCGGTACGTGTCGGTCATCAGCAAAAGTGAAGGTCCGGTGTCGAAGGTGAACCCGTCCGCTTCGAGACGGCCCATCCGGCCCCCGGCCTGGCCGTTCTTCTCGAAGACCTCGACCTCGAAGCCGAGCGCGGAGAGCCGGATCGCCGCGGCGAGGCCGCCCATCCCGGCTCCGACGACCGCTACGCGCTTCCCCGAACGCTTCGATGGCACTGTCGCCAAGCTCCCAACCTCTCTACGCAAAAGTGCAAAAGTCTATTGAGTGTACATGCGAATGCTAGCAAGGTCCGCGAGAAGACCGGGTAAGGAAGCTTACAGGGGCGGATGTCCCGAAGCCCACTGAAGGCGAACGGGCGCGGCAGTAATTTTTCCGGGAATCCTCGCCGGTAACGCTTTCCGTAACGTTTGGAGGACGGTCCTTCGCTATCGTGGGGTGGAAGATGTCTTTATGCGGCGGAAAACTCGGGGAAAATAGTCCGTTTGGGGGATGCGCCGGATGCTGGCGGATGGCATCGTGGATCGAGGCCGGAGGACGCTGGTTTGGATCCAGGTTCAGACCGTGATCGAATAGCGTTTGGGAAAGGTTCCGAGTTTGGATCGGCGAATCGCTCCAGGAGAACCTTCGCGGGACACAGAGGAAGCGGAGACGCGCCTCCGAAGGTGGCTCTCACGAGCCGCGCGCGTGGTGGCGTGGCTGACCGTCCCTCTGTACGTCGCGGGCATCTGCGCGTACAGCTTGCTCACTCGCGGCGCCGGTTTGTCGGGCGGGAACCTGGTAGAGAACTTGCAGAGCGTGGTGCTTGATGTAGGGTTCGGCGCCTTCGCGGTGGTCGGCTCCATGTTGGTGGCGAGGCGTCCCACGAACCCTATCGGTTGGATCCTGGCCGCTGTCGCGCTCATGTTGGGGCTCTTTCTCGCCGGTGGCGCGTACGCAACCTACGTGATGGTTACCCGCGGTCAGCCTGACGCGCTTGCGGTCTTCGGCGCGTGGGCCTTCAACTGGTTCTGGTTCCTGATGCTCGCGCTGGCCCTGATCTACCTTCCCCTTCTCTTCCCCGACGGGCGGTTGCTCTCCCGCCGCTGGCTCCCGGTCGCCGTGCTCGCGGGGATCGCAACTTCGGGCATCGTCATCCTCAACGCGCTCGTGGAGACCATTCCCGTAAACGAAGCCCCCGGTTACGGGATCGAAAACCCGATAGGGATCGAGGGCCTGGGAAGGGCTGCGGATCTTCCAATATTCGACATGTTCACGGGTCTTTTCCTCGTCGCGGGCTTTGGAGCGGTAGCGTCCGTGGTGGTGCGTTTCCGCCGCTCGCGCGGCGTCGAGCGCCAGCAGATGAAGTTGTTCGCCTACGTCACCGTGGTATTGCTCGGCGGCGCCGTCCTCACCGCCGCCATCTCGGATGCGACCGGCACTCGATGGCTCGGGACCAGCAGTTTCGTGCTCAGCATGGTGGGCCTCGTGAGTTTGCCGATAGCCGTGGGCATCGCCATCTTACGCTACCGCCTCTACGACATAGACCTCGTTATCAACCGCACCCTCGTCTACGGTCCTCTCACCGCGATGCTGGTCCTCGTCTACCTCGGCGGCCTGGTCTCCTTGCAATACGCCTTTCGCTCTCTCACCGGGCAGGGATCTCAGGTAGCCATCGTCGTCTCCACGCTTGTCATAGCCGCTCTGTTCAACCCGCTTCGTAAGCGAGTGCAGGCGTTCGTGGACCGGTGCTTCTACCGCAACAAGTACGATGCGGCACGGGTTTTGGAAGCTTTCTCCACGAGGCTGCGCGACGAGACAGACCTGGACGGATTGAGCGGCGATCTGGCGAGGGTGGTGCAGGATACGGTTCAGCCGGAGCACGTCTCGCTGTGGCTGAGGGACCCGTCAACCGCCAGGGAGCCGGGGGCCGGTAGCTGATGGCAGGCAGCCATCGCGCCCGCCGTACTTTCGCGCGTGCGGTGGCGTGGATGGTCGTGATCCTCTACATAGCGGGCATCTGCGCGACCTATCTGCTGGAGCGCGGCTCCGGGTTGCGCGCGC
>JACDGB010000356.1 GCA_013815485.1 Rubrobacter sp. | reverse complement strand
TGCTACCGCCCCGCGAGACGCTGGAGGCCAGGCTGCATCAATCCATCGAAACGGCGCGCAAACGATTGGAAAACAAGGAAGTGGACGAATGAGCGACGTCGGCCAGATCGAACGCAAGACCCAGGACCGGGTGGTCGAGCTGTTCCGGGACCGGCTCGGCTACCGTTATCTCGGGAACCGACAGTACCGTCCCAACAACAGCAACGTCGAAGAGGCGGACCTGCGGGCGTGGCTGCGAAAACGCGGCACGAGCGAGGCACTCATCACGCGCGCCCTGCACCGGCTCGGACAGGCCGCATCTCTGGGCGAAGGCAGGAGACTCTACGACGCTAACCGCGAGGTTTACGGTCTACTGCGCTACGGCGTCAAGGCGAGGGAGGCTGCGGGCGAGCAGAACCGGACAGTCTGGCTCGTGGACTGGGAGAGGCCGGAGAACAACGACTTCGCCGTCGCCGAGGAGGTCACCGTCCTCGGGCCGTCGGACAAGCGCCCGGACGTGGTGCTCTACGTCAACGGCATCGCGCTCGCGGTGCTGGAGTTGAAGCGTTCCACCGTCTCCGTCGGAGAGGGTATCCGCCAGAACCTCGGCAATCAGAAGAGGGATTTCATCCGGCCCTTCTTCACCACCGTGCAACTGGTGATGGCCGGCAACGACACCGAAGGGCTGCGTTACGGGACCATCGAGACACGGGAGAAATATTACCTTCAGTGGAGAGAGGAGGGCGGCGAGACGAACCTTCTGGACCGTCATTTGATGCAGCTCTGCGAACCGGCGCGGCTGCTGGAGATAGTCCACGACTTCATCGTCTTCGACGCTGGCGCCAAGAAAATCTGTCGCCACAACCAGTATTTCGGCGTCCGGGCGGCGCGGGAGCGGGTGATGCGGCGGGAGGGCGGCATCGTCTGGCACACGCAGGGGTCGGGCAAGAGCCTCACGATGGTGTGGCTGGCGAAGTGGATCCGGGAGAACATCGAGAACTCGCGGGTGCTCATCATCACCGACCGAACCGAGCTGGACGAGCAGATCGAAAAAGTCCTCAAGGGCGTGGACGAAGACATTTACCGCACGAAGGATGGTGCGGATTTGATCTCCCAACTAGGCACCGCTGATCGCTCGCTGATCTGCTCTCTCGTCCACAAGTTCGGCCGCGCCGAAGCGAAAACGGCCGACCAGTTCGTCCGGGAACTGGAAGAGAGCCTGCCCCGAAACTTCCACGCGAAGGGCGAGTTTTTCGTGTTCGTGGACGAGTGCCATCGTACGCAGGCGGGCAAGCTGCACGGGGCCATGACGGCCATCTTGCCCAACGCCACGTTCATCGGCTTCACCGGCACGCCGCTGCTCAAGACCGACAAGCAGAAGAGCGTCGAGGTCTTCGGTTCCTACATCCACACATACAAGTACGACGAGGCCGTGCGCGATGGCGCGGTCCTCGACCTGCGCTACGAGGCCCGCGACATAGACCAGGACCTCACCTCGCCGAGGAGGGTGGATCAATGGTTCGAGGCCAAGACTAGCGGCCTCACGGACGTTGCGAAGGTGCAACTCAAGAAGAAGTGGGGCACGATGCGGAAAGTGCTCTCCAGCCGGTCACGTCTGGAGAAAATCGTCGCCGACATCCTCTTCGACATGGAGACCCGCGACCGTCTGATGAGCCGTCGCGGCAACGCGATGCTCGTCTCCGGCAGCATCTACCAGGCGTGCAAGCTCTACGAGATGTTCTCCGGGACGGACCTCGCCGGAAAGTGCGCCATCGTCACGAGCTACAGCCCATCGCCCAGCGACATAAGGAGTGAGGAGTCCGGCGAAGGGCTCACCGAGAGGTTGCATCAGTACGGGATCTACCGCAAGATGCTCGCGGATTTCTTCGACATTTCGGAGGACGCGGCCATGCACCGGGCGGACGAGTTCGAGCGATTGGTCAAGGACAAGTTCATCAACGAGCCGGGGCAGATGCGTCTCCTGATCGTGGTGGACAAGCTCCTCACCGGCTTCGATGCTCCGCCCGCCACCTACCTCTACATAGACAAGAAGATGCAAAACCATAACTTGTTCCAGGCCATCTGCCGGGTGAACCGCCTGGACGGCGACGACAAAGAATACGGCTACATCGTGGATTACAAGGACCTCTTCAACAGCCTCGAAGGCGCCGTCGCCGACTACACCGGCGACGCCCTCGACGGTTACGACAAGGAAGACGTGGAGGGCTTGCTAGAAAACCGTCTGGAGAAGGCCTGCGAGCGGTTGGAAGAGACCCGCGAGACCGTGCGCGCACTGTGCGATCCAGTGCCTTCGCCGCGAAACACCAGAGATTACATACATTACTTCTGCGCCGGAGACACGGAGGACAAAGACGCATTAAAGGCGAACGAGCGCAAGCGCGTAACCCTGTACGCGACCGTAGCCTCCTTCGTTCGGGCTTACGCCAACCTCGCCAACGAGATGGCCGGGGCCGGTTACACGCCAGATCAGACCAGGACCATCCGTGAAGATGTGGCCCACTACGAAAAGGTTCGCCAGGAGGTGAAGATCTCCAGCGCCGACTACTTGGACATGAAGAGCCTGGAGCCAGCGATGCGCCACCTGTTGGATACCTACATCCGCGCCGATGAGAGCGAAAAAGTCTCCGCCTTCGACGAACTGGGGTTGGTGGATCTGCTGGTCACGGATGGAAAAAGCGCGTTGGAGAAGCTCCCCGAGGGCATCCGCGAAGACGCGGAGGCGATGTCCGAGACCATCGAGAACAACCTCCGCAAGGTCATCATAGACGAGCAGCCGGTCAACCCGAAATACTACGAGAAGATGTCCGGGTTGCTGGACGCCCTGATCCAAAAACGCAAAGAAGACGCGCTCGACTACAAAACTTACTTGAACAAACTCATCGAACTAGCGGGCGAGGTGAGAAACCCTTCGGGGAGCGGCGGCTACCCAAGCCCGGTGAACACCCCGGCCAGACGCGCGCTGTACGACAATCTGGACCGCGACGAGGCCGCCGCCATCCGGGTGGACGACGCCGTTCGCCACACCCGGAAGGACGACTGGCGCGGCAACAGGTTCAAGGAGAGGGAGGTCCGCAACGCCGTGCGCGAGGAGTTGGGCGAATACGGGATCCAAGCGGA
>JACDGB010000058.1 GCA_013815485.1 Rubrobacter sp. | reverse complement strand
GTCAGGTCCGGCTGCGGCTCCCAGTGGTCGTCGAGCCGCATCGGACTCTGAACGTTAACCAGATAGCGTTCGCCGGCGAATTGCGAGAGGACGCGCGTAAGACGACCAACACAGCTTACGTGCCTTCCGCCAATAGGTGACATCTCGACGATCTCTCCTTCGATCAACTCCACTCGGTCGTCCTCGTGCAGTATCCCCACCTCGGCCATGCGATGGTATTCGTGTACGTCGAAGCGTCGGCGCGTAACCTCTTTTGTTTTCGTCTCCACGAACATTCCTCCGGTGGTTAGCTCGTCCGAAAGTATACCGAAGCCGCGCCGCAGTCTGCTCGGGCTATTTGGCTCTCAGGCCCGCGATGGGGCGATGGCGGGGGCTGCGCCGACCGCCACGACTGTGGCGAGCGCGACCTTCACGAGATCGAAGACCACGAACGGCGCCACGCCTTGCGCCACGGCCACCGGCAGCGGCAGACCCGTGACCACGGCCAGCCAGACCGCCCCGAGCGCGTAGATGGTGGCGAGGGCGGCGCATCCGCACAGGAAACCCATCCATAGCGCTCGTCGGCGCGCTGCGTCCTTCATGGCGCTGGCCGCGAGACCAGCGAGGGCGGCGGCTATGGGGTAGGAGATGAGGTATCCGCCCGTGGGTCCGGCGATGGAGCCGAGGCCGCCAGAGAACCCGGCGAAGACAGGGGCTCCGACGGCCCCGATCAGGACGTACACAGCCTGCGCCATCGCCCCCCGAAACGGCCCGAGCAACAGCCCCGATAGCACGACGGCCAGGACTTGAAGGGTGAACGGAACCGGCGAGAACGGCAGCGGCACGGCGATCTGTGCCGCCACGGCCGTGACGGCGGCCATCAACGCGACCCGCGTGATCGTGTACGCGCTCAACCTTTTCCTTTCTCGTGGATGAAACTACCGGGCACCGTACCCGCTCGTCCGCGCTTTTTCCAGCCAAAACCCACGCAGACGAAAAGAGAGGGCCGGAACAAATGTCCCAGCCCTCTCGGATGTTGCCGCGTTGATCCGCTCTGTTAGGCGGAGACAGCCTTCAGCTTGCGGTCGAACTGCCCGTTCACGGTCTCGCGGTTCTTGTTCAGCTTCTCGTAGGTTTGAAGCGCTCGAACCTCCGCCGCCGAGAGACCATCAATCTTCTTGGAGATCTCCTCGACGTTGAGCTTGTCGTAGTTCGAGATCGGCAACCCGCCGCTGGGGATCTCCTTCTCGACCAGCCGCAGCCCCTCCTTGTAGTAGGAGATGGGGGCGTACAGGAAGTCCATGTAAGTGTTCAGCGACTCCTCGACCACGGCCCGGAAAGCGTCGCGCTGGCCCTCGGCCCGCTCGACAAGCTCACGGGTCATCGCACGATTCGCCTCGGCCTGCTGACGCATCTCCTTGACGGAGCTGTCCATGATGCCCTGCGCGAAACGCACGTTGCGCTCCCCAAGACCCACCGTATGGTCAATGACCGTCTTGTACGAGTCACCAGTCACCCGAGCCAACTCCTCAGCGGTCTTGCCAGTCTTTTCCATCTTCTCCGTGTAGTTCATCTTTACTTGCCTCCTTGAATCTCTCTTGCTTGACTATGTGCAGTTTACACGTATATTCCGAACTGTCAAGCTGGTGTGGGGCTTTGCACAAAAAGTCGGGGGTGAGTTCTATACATGGTGGTTCATGCCTGAACAAAACACTACATTCTGTAGCCGCTTGTAATTTATGTGCAAGGCCCTGGTGTGGGGAATCTGGCACGATTTTCGCTGGCACTAAGCGTAACCAGCGTTTGGTCGAGGTGTAACCGTCTTGTTATCTATTGCCGGTAGACTAATGATGGTTAAAATAGGAATCTGCCGGGCCTATGAATGGAAAGCTAGCTGGAAGAGGAGAGTGTGACGCGCATGAGGAAGATGATTTTGCTGTTGGCGGCGTTGGCGATGGTTTTTGCCCTGGCCGCGTGCGGTTCGTCGGGCGGTTCGCCCGAACAGGGACAGAAGGAGCAGCCGAAAGAGCAGCCGACCAAGAAGCCGGAGACTCCGAAGAAGCAGGTCGCCCCTGACAAGGGTTCCGAGAAGAAGAAGTCCAGGGCTGACAAGGGGCCTGAGGACAAGACCCTCAAGCTCACCATCCCCAAGATGGAGCGGATAAAGGACGATACTATACCGACCGGCCAGGGCACCCGGATGAAGCTATTCAAGGAGAATGCCGCCGTTCACATCGCGGGCACGGGGTTCCCGTGGGAGAAAGAGGCCAACATCTACATCGCCGGGCATCGTCTCGGTTTCGAGGGCACCAATAGCTGGCTGGCTTTCTATGACCTGGAGGTTTTGAAGAATGGCGATGAGGTGTACCTGACTGACGCCGACGGCAAGAAGTACACGTATGAAATCTTCGACAAGAAGATCGTCGAGCCCACGGACCTGTCGATGTTGAAGCCCGTCAAGGGCAAGAACATCCTCAGCCTGCAAACCTGCACGCTGCCGGACTACTCGGATCGCGTCATCTACCGCGCCGAACTGAAGTCCTGATCCAGGCTCGCTAGAACTGTACTTCCAGCGAGCATCGAAACCACGAGGGGAGGGAGCATCATGCTCCTTCCCCTTCTGCGTAGTGGAAGGACCGGTTAGAGTCTGATGTTCCTCTTGGGTCTGGATCTCGGCACCGGCTCCGTCAAGGCCCTCTTGATGTCCGAGACCGGTACCGTCCTCGGCGAGGCTTCCGCCCCATATCCCGTCAACGCCCCGCATCCCGGATGGGCCGAGTCCTCACCCGAGGAATGGTGGGAGGCCGTCGGCAAAGCCGTGAGGGAGGCTGTCGGCTCGCGCGGCGCGGAGGTGATGGCTCTCGGGCTCTCCGGACAGATGCACGGGGTCGTTCTCTCGGATGCCTCGGGCCATCCGCTGCGTCCAGCCATGCTCTGGGCGGACACACGCTCCCGCGAACAACTCGATGCTTACCGGCGTCTCGACGAAACTCTGCGGCGGAGTCTCGCCAATCCGCCCGCCGTCGGCATGGCCGGGCCGAGCCTCCTCTGGCTGCGTGACCACGAGCCGGAAACCTACGAAGCCGCCCGGTGGGCGCTCCAGCCCAAAGACTGGCTCCGTCTGCGCCTCACCGGAGAGGCCGCCGCCGAGCCCTCCGATGCCTCCGCCACCCTCCTCTACGACCTCGAAGACGATGACTGGTCCACTGAAATCGTCGGTGCCCTCGGCCTGAGAACGGACTTCCTCGCCCCGCTCGTGGGCTCCGCCGACGCCGCGGGTATTCTCACTCGGGAGGCCGCGGGGCATCTCGCGCTGCCGGACGGGTTGCCGGTCGCGGCGGGAGCGGCTGACACTGCGGCCGCGATCCTCGGCTCCGGGTTGCGGGGACCGGGTTTGCCGCAGCTCACGGTGGGGACCGGAGGCCAGATCGTGGCCCTCAGAGACCGTCCCGCCCCGGACCCCCGCGAGCGCATCCATCTGTACCGGACTGCCTGGGAGAAACCCGGACGGTTCTATTCGATGGCCGCGATCCAGAACGCCGGACTCGCCCTGGAGTGGGCTCGCAAAGTGCTTGGCGCAACGTGGGAAGACGTGTACCGTGAAGCCTTCGACGCGCCGCCCGGCGCGGATGACCTCCTCTTCCTGCCGTACCTAAGCGGAGAGAGGACGCCGCGCTTCGACCCGGACGCCCGCGGAGCGTGGGTCGGGCTCGGGCTCGGCCACGAACGGGGTCACCTCTTGCGGGCCGCCCTAGAAGGCGTCGCCTTCGCCCTGCGCGAGGGCCTGGAAGCCCTGGAAGCGACCGGCATCTGTGCCCCGGAACTGCGCCTTGCCGGGGGAGGCACAACCGAGGAATCATGGCGTCAGCTACTTGCGGATGTGCTGGGACGCCCGCTCCGGCTGCTGCCTGATTCCGCCGCCGCTTCGGCGTCCGCACGCGGAGCCGCTATCCTGGCTGGCCTCGCCTCCGGTATCTACGAAACGCCCGAAGACATCCTCGCGCTCGCGCCCGAACTTCAGCAGACCATGCTTCCCGGCTCTGATAGCAGTCTGTACGAGATTCCGTACTCCCGGTTCCGGGAACTATATCCCCGGCTTTACGGATAGCCGGAGCGAAAATCCGGCGAATTGTGAGAGGAGCCGCAGGGCGGCTTGTCTCCGATTGCTACACTACGGTCACATGAAGATGGAGCGGCGGGTTTCCACGAGGGAGTTGGCGCAAGCTTTGTTGAGCAGAGAACGCAGAGGTTTGTTGCGGAGACCGGTGCGGGGACCGGAGAGTGTCCGGTGGACCCTGGCAGATAAGGTCGGGCGCGCGCTCTCCGAGGCGGCGGCGGAGCCCACGGGCCTGGCGGACGAGCGGATCTTGCGCGTGGAAGCGCGGATGGCTCATGCGAAGCCCCTCGCCTGGCTCCGGACACAAAGTAGCTCGCCCCGGACGTACTGGTCCGGGCGCGACGGAGACTTCGAGGTCGCGGCTGTCGGGATCGCGGATCTCGTGGAGGGGGATGGAATTCCGGATTCAGCGTCCCTCCGCAAGCGGTTCGCCACGACGCTGGCCGCGAGCGACCGGCGCGCCCGTTACTACGGGGGGATTCGCTTCGATCCCGGCACGGAACCCGATGAAGATTGGAAGACGTTCGGCGGATACCGGTTCGTGCTGCCGAGGTTCGAGATGCTCGTGGAAGACGGCGTCTCGAAGCTGGTCTGCAACCTGGTGCTCCCGTGGGACGCGCATCGGGCCGATGAGATCCTGGAAGAGATCGAAGACCTCTCTTTCGAGGACTATTCTCCCGGCGTCTTGCCGAAGCCAGTATCGCGGACGGACAGCCCCGGATGGCCTGGATGGAAACGAAATATCGAGCGGGCATTGGCCGCCTTCGATGAAGAGAAGCTCGGCAAGGTGGTCTTCGCCCGGAGGGCGGACTTCGGGTTCGAGGACGACCTGGACCCGGTATTGCTCGCCGAGAATTTGGAGGACGCGACGCCGGGTTGCTTCCATTTTTACCTGGAGCCGGAGGATGGAACCGCGTTCGTTGGGGCGTCGCCCGAGCGGCTATTCCGGCGCGAGGGGCGCGAGGTTCGCAGCGAAGCCGTCGCCGGGACCCGGCCTCGGGGCGACTCGGAGGTAGCGGACGCGGAGTTGGGCGAGCAGCTTCTTGGGAGCGCGAAAGACCTCTCGGAACATTCTTACGTCAGGGACAGCATCGGGGAGACTCTGGGGAACCTTTGCGAGACTTTGGAGATCGAAGAGCGGCTCTCGGAGATGAAGTTGGCGCGGGGCCGTCATCTGGTCTCCAGGGCGCGGGGGACGCTGCGCGAAGGCGTCACGGACTGGGACGTGCTGGAGGCGTTGCACCCGACGCCGGCCGTCGGCGGCCACCCGAAGGAGGAGGCGCTAGAGGAGATCCGGACCTCTGAGCCCTTCGATAGAGGCTGGTACGCCGGTCCCGTCGGTTGGGTCTCGGCGGATGCGGCAGAGTTCGCGGTCGGCATCCGAAGCGGGCTCGTGAACGGACGGACGCTTCGGTTGTTCTCCGGGGCTGGGATCGTCGCCGGGTCCGTGCCGGAGGAAGAGTGGGCGGAGATAGAGCAGAAGATCGGCGACTTCACCAGGATATTCGGTGCCGAGCCCGGACACGTCACAAGCTAACCGCCTCTGGTCCGGTCTCATCGTCGAGGAACTGGTCCGTAACGGGATAAACTTCTTCTGCGTCGCGCCGGGATCCCGCTCGACCCCGCTCGTCGCCGCTCTCGCGGAGAACCCGAAGGCCCGGAGCCTCGTCCATTTCGACGAGCGCGGAACGGCCTTCGCCGCGCTCGGATATGCGCGGGCCACGGGGCGTCCGGCGGCCTGGATCACGACCTCAGGCACCGCCGTCGCCAACGGCCTGCCCGCCGTGGTCGAGGCTTCCGTGGACGGCGTGCCCATGATCCTGCTGACCGCCGACCGACCGCCGGAACTACGGCAGACCGGGGCCAACCAGACGGTAGACCAGCCCGACATCTTCGGCGACTTCGTCCGCTGGCGATTCGACCTGCCAGCCCCAGATCTCGCAGTGGACCCGGCGATGGTCCTGACGACCGTGGATCAAGCCTCGTACCGCGCCCGCCGCTCCCCCCGAGGCCCCGTCCACCTCAACCTCATGTTCCGGGAACCGTTCCTCCCAGATGCGGAAAAAGCGTGGCACGAGGATGAGTCCATCCCCGCGTCGTGGCGCGAGAGCGGCGAACCGTACACCCAGTACGCCGCCACGGAACCGGGTGTGAACCGGAAGGAGATCCACGGTCTCCGGGACGCGCTTTTGCCAGTAAAGCGGGGCCTCGTCGTGGCGGGGCGGCTGGCTTCCCGGAGGCAGGGCGAGGCGGCGGCGCGGCTGGCCGAAGCTCTGGGATGGCCGCTGCTACCGGACATAGGATCTCAGGTACGTCTCGGCGCGGACTCGGGGACCATCGTGCCGTACTACGATGCTATGCTCTCGCATGAGGCTTTCGCTGACGAGCATGGGCCGGAGGCGGTGGTCCAGATCGGCGGTCGCGCCCTCTCCAAACGGCTCGAACAATTCGTCGCCCGATCCCATCCCGATCCCTACCTCGTCGTGCGCGGCAACCCGTTTCGGCTGGACCCATCCCACAGGGTCACGCACAGCGTCGAGGCCGATATCGTGGGTTTCTGCGCGGACCTCGCGGTGGCCGCCGAAGAGCATCCGTTCGCAAGGGATCCTTCCTGGATGGAGAGCTGGCGGGAGGCTTCCGACAGGACCGGGCGTGGTCTGGAAGAATTGCTATCCGGGGATGCGGGTCTCAGCGAGCCGTTCGTGGCGTGGATGGTTTCGCGTCACGTACCGGAAGGGCACGGCTTCGTGGTGGCGAACAGCATGCCGGTGCGGGACCTGGACACGTTCGCGGCCAGTGACGGCCCGCCGGTCCCCGTGGCCGCCAACAGGGGCGCGAGCGGCATAGACGGCACGGTCGCCACCGCCGCCGGGTTCGCGCGCGGGCTCGACCGTCCGGTCACGCTGCTCATCGGAGACCTCGCCCTCCTGCACGACCTGAACTCCCTCGCCCTGCTGCGCGATACTCCGGTGGTCGTGGTCGTCCTGAATAATGACGGCGGCGGCATCTTCAACTTCCTGCCGGTCTCCGCTCAGAAGGCGTTCTTCGAGCCGTATTTCGGCACGCCGCAGGGAGTTGGTTTCGAGGCGGCTGCTGGGATGTTCGGCCTCGGCTACGCGCAGCCACGCACGGCGGATGAGTTCCTGACGGCGTATCGCGCGGCCTGTTCCAGCGGTGAGTCGTCCATCATCGAGGTACGCACGGATCGGGAATCGAACGTGGAATTGCATCGGGAGCTTCTGGGGAGGTGATCCCGGCCCGGCGCATGCCAGCGCGCTCTTACGTGGAGCTTGCTGCAAGAACGCATGAAGTCTACGATCCGGTAAAGAAGGAAAATTCTCGATCATCCAAGTAGGATGGTTACAGAGAAAAGCGGCAAGCTCGCGGAAATAATATCTTGCGTGGGGGAGCCGGTATCGTGAACGAGTGGCAATTCACCAGCGACGTTGCCAAGTGGATCACCCTGATCCACGAAAGAAACGCGGTCTGAACTACGAAGTCTCCGGTGACCGTAGCGCGTCTGGCGGCGACGTGCTTTTTCTGCACGGCTTCATGGGCTCCGCCGAAGATTGGGACCGCGTCGCCGGCACACTCTCGGCGGACTTCTTCTGCATCGTCCCCGACCTGCCGGGGCACGGAGCTTCGCTGGGCTTGCCGGACGAGACGTACACCATCGAGGGCGCGGCGCGGGCCGTGGTGAGGTTGCTGGATCGTCTCGGTGTACTGTGTGCCACCGTCGCCGGCTACTCGATGGGCGGCCGGCTGGCATTGTACCTCGCGCTGCGCCACCCGGAGAGGTGCGCCGGACTGTTCTTGGAGTCCGCCTCGCCTGGCATCGAGGACTCGGAAGAGCGCGCGGCTCGCCGGGACGCCGACGAGGCGAAGGCCACTCGGCTTGAGTCCGGGGACTTCGAGGCTTTCCTGCGTGACTGGTATCGGAAACCCCTCTTCGCGTCGTTGGCGCGGCGAGAGGAGATGGTCGAAGCCTTGATCGAAGCCCGGCGAAGCAACGATCCTCGGGAACTGGCGTGTTCGCTGCGCGGCATGGGAACGGGCAGCCAGCCGTCACTCTGGGAGGAATTGACGGGGCTTCGAGTCCCGGCCCTCGCAATCGCCGGCGAACTCGACGCGAAGTTCGTCGGCATAGTGCAGGAGATGGCCGAAAGCAGTCCGCGCATCTCCGTGGAAGTCATCCCGTCCGCCGGACACAACGTTCGTCTCGAAGTCCCAGAGGC
>JACDGB010000355.1 GCA_013815485.1 Rubrobacter sp. | reverse complement strand
CACAGTCGAGCAATTCCGCTTCACGGACATCTCCGGCGCCGTGAACCGTTACTCTGAGCAGCTTCGCCAGCGGGGCGTCGAGACCATCGTGGTGCTTGCCCACGAAGGCGGCTACCAGGAGAGCCCAGCGAGCGGGACTGGTGAGATATTCACCGAGACCAGGCAGATGAGCAGCGCGGTGGACGTCGTGATAGCCGGACACACCCACAACCGCCTGAACGCGAGGGTCGGAGGCAAGATCGTAGTCGCCGCTGAAGAGTACGGAACGCACTTCGACGTAGTGGACCTGCGTGTAAACCGGGCGACAGGCGACGTGAGAGCCTCCTCCGCGAGGGTCGTGGACAACGACGGCGCCTTCGGTTCCGACCAGGAGGTAGCCAGGCTCGTGAAAGAGTATCGGGAACGAGTGGCCCCGATCTCAAGCCGGGTGGTGGGCCGCGCCGCCGGGCAAATAACACGCTCCACCACGCCCGCGGGCGAGAGCGCCCTCGGGGATCTTGTCACCGACGCCTACCGCTCCTCCGCGGGGACGGACTTCGTTTTCGTTGGCTCCGGCGGGCTGCGGGCGGACCTGGATGCCGGTCCCGTGACCTACGGCGAACTCTACGCCGCGCGACCGTTCGATGAAACGCTGGTGAAGATGGAGCTTACGGGAGCCGGGATCCGGCGCGTGCTGGAGCAGCAGTACGATGGCGAAGAGCGCCGCACCATCCAGGTGAGCGGGCTACGTTTCGCCCACGACCCATCAAAACCCGAAGGCAGGCGCGTGACCGCCGTTACCCTACCCGGCGGCGCGTCGCTCGATCCGGAAGCGTCATACACCGCAGCCGTTACGAAGCCCCTCGCCGACGGCGGAAGCGAGTTCACCGCCTTCACGGAGGGCACGAACGTACGAGTCATCGGCAAGGACCTCGGGATCCTCATTGAGTACGTGGATGGTCTGTCTCAGCCCTTCGAGGTTCCCAACCCTGAAGAGCAGCGTCGCATGAAACTTGCTGGGTGATGTCGAATCCGGGTGAAAGGTTCCATCGCTTTCTAATGCAGGAGTCGGGAGATCGGGAATCGAAAAGCTAGACCTCGACCCCCGGAAAATAGCAGGTTGCAGAAGAGTTGACCCTTGACACTCCGCGCTTCCAACACTTAGCTTCGGGCAGTCTTTTTCATTCTTGCTGAAAGCCGACAGCTAAAAGCTGATGGCTCACCGTGCCGTAAGGCGCAAGCCTTATGCGCGGCACTGTCCCAGATAGACGCGCTCGCAGCTAATGCTCACGTAGTCTTGGGCGTCCACGCTAGCGGTGTCCTGGCCGACGCCGCAATCCACGTAGTCCCGCTTGCCATCGGTGGCCTCGATGAAGTCCTCGCTGCTTCCGGCGAGGATCTTGTCGTTGCCGGGGCCGCCGAAGATCTCATCGCCACCATCGCCGCCGACAAGGAGGTCGTCTCCGGCGAAACCGTGCAGGGTGTCGGCCCCTCCGGAGCCGGAGATCCAGTTCTGCTCGCCGGAGCCTCTCAGCGTCTCCGCGCCGGTGCCTCCGAGGACCGCGCCGGCCCGGACGCCCGCCAGCGCGTCGCCCGCCGCCAGAGCAATTAGCAACATGCCCAGCGCCACGAAGACGGCCCCCGCCTTTCTGGAAACTACTTCGCCGCGCGGGGCGCGGCCAAGCACCGATTCAGGGGGATGGGAAGCCACGCTGCGTTGTCTGAGGCTCATCTCGCACGCTCCGTTCGTCTAGGGAGGGGGAAAGAGGCGGGCCGTGGTCCGGGTGCTGTGAGAATACGACCCATTCGCGCCCCGATTCTACCGGCGGGCGCGGGATCCCTGGTTAAATCACGGGGACTTCTCGGCTAAATGTTTGTTAAACGATCCGGGGTCAGGGTCCAGCCTCCGCCCGCGAGCCTTCGGGGGACGGACGCCGCGATTTGTATAGAATGGACGCCGGATGAGTTCGGTTGAACGTAAACGTCGCGCTTCGAGAGGGTCTTGGCTTTCGACCTGACGCGGGCGCTCGTCGCGGCGCTCGTCGTCGGCGTCGCGCCCGGCTGGTTCTGGGCCGCCGTGCTGGCGCCGGCCTCGGATCGGGCGGAGCGGCTATGCTACTCGGTGGCTCTCTCGCTTGCGCTCGTGCCTGCGGTTGCGCTGTTCCCAGCGCGGCTATTCGGGCTTGGCATGTCACTGCCTTTGACCGTGATCTCCGTGCTGGCGGTCTTCGTGGCCGGGCTGCTCGCGTACGTCAGGTTCGGAACGGTCAAGGGCGAGGGCGAGTCGCTTGCTACGGGGCCGGTAGACCTCGGGTTGCCCGTGTTGATCCCGCTCTCCGTCGGCTTGCTCGCGCTTCTTGGCGTGGTAATGGACGTGCTGCCCGCCACCATGACGGCGCCCTTGATCTGCTTGATCTTCGTCTCGGCTGGCGTGGCGCACTTGCTCGACTCCCGCCGCCGGGAAGACCCGGAGCCGGAGGCCAGCGAGCCGGAAGAGACTGGCGCGTCCAGAGATTTCACGGCGGCGTGGCATGCGGCGCTCGCGGTGGTGCTCGGGTTGGTGACTCTGCGCGGCTACCTCGGGCCAGCGCGCTTCGACTGGCCGTATATCCGGGGCGTGGACCAGTACGAACACGCGGTCATGACGGACATGACCGTCTCGACGGGGACGACGGGCTCGTTCATGCTCTATCCGCCGGGATTTCACTACCTGACGGCGGCCATCCACAACCTGAGCGGGTTGGAGCCGTTGGAGATCTTCCCCGTACTGGCGCCGGCCCTTCCTGTGCTTCCGGCCCTCGGGTGCTACGCGCTCGGGCGCAGGTTGTGGGGACAGCCGTGCGGGGTGGCGGCGGCGGGGTTCGCCGGACTGCTCATAAGCGGGCCGTACATGCACTTCGCCGAGGCCCGGTATCCGAACCTCATAACGGCCCATTTCACCGTCGCCGTTACCGTCGCCGCCCTGATTGCCCTCTTCGCCACGCCCTCCGTCCGGTCGGGGCTGCTCCTCGCACTGCTCGGCTCCTCGGTCGTCCTCTATCATCAGGTCGGAAGTTTTTATGAGGCGGTGTTACTTGCGTTCGTCGCCCTGATCTTCCTTCCTTACCTCCTCCTGCGGGAGCGGAGGACCGGAGTTACCA
>JACDGB010000354.1 GCA_013815485.1 Rubrobacter sp. | reverse complement strand
CCTTCAGGCCCGTCAGCTCCACGTAGTTGCCCATCGGGACCGTGAAGATGGAGAGCGAATCGTCCACCGCCAGCTTCACCCCGACCGATTCGGCGGACTTGTACGCTAGAGGCCGGATGTACGTGTCCTGCCGCGGCGCGTTTCGCCGCAGTATCTCCAGCGTCACGTCGCACAACTCGTCTATGGATATAGGCAGGTCTATGCGAAGCATCCGGCACGATTTCTCGAACCGCTCGTAGTGCTCGCGCAGCTTGAGGGCCTCTAGTGTTCCCCGTTCCTCGTTCCAGTACGCCCGGATGCCCTCGAAGACGCCCGTGCCGTAGTTCAGGGCATGGGTCGCGGGGGATAGTCGAACGTCGCCCATCTTGACCATCTCGCCATCGTGGTAGCACCATTCCTCTTGCGAGACGGCGAATGCCTTGCGTTCGCTCATCTTCCATTACCTCCCGTTCCAGGCTCGGCGCCCTCGGCGGCGAGCGCCCGCAGTCCCTGTCCGACCTTCTCGACCCGCGACTCTGCCCCCTTGCGGCGCATCGCCAGGAAGCTCGACCCGCCGGACTGGTTCTCCAGCACCCAGTCCTTCGCCCATTTACCGTTCTGGATGTCGGTCAGGATATCGCGCATCCGGTCCTTCACGGCCTGGTCTATGATCTTGGGTCCCGCTGTGTAGTCGCCGTACTCGGCGGTGTTGGAGATCGAGTACCGCATCTGAGCCAATCCACCCTCGTAGATGAGGTCAACGATCAACTTTAATTCGTTCACGCATTCATAGTACGCAAGCTCCGGCTGATACCCGGCCTCCACGAGCGTCTCGAACCCAGCCGTCAAGAGCGCGGTCAGGCCGCCACAAAGCACCGCTTGCTCCCCGAAGAGGTCCGTCTCCGTCTCCTCCGCGAAGGTCGTCTCAAGCACCCCGGCCCGGCCGCAACCGATGCCGCGAGCGTACGAAAGAACGAGATCCCGCGCCTGCCCCGAGGCGTCGTTTTGCACGGCGAAGAGCGCAGGCATCCCCTTGCCCTCGACGTAGAGGCGGCGCAGTACGTGGCCTGGACCTTTCGGGGCGATCAGGCCGAGGTCTATCTCGGGGGAGACGATGATCTGGTTGAAGTGGATGTTGAAGCCGTGAGCGAAGAGCATGAGGTCGCCCTCGGAAAGGTTCGGGGCGACTTCTTCGCTGAAGACGGCCGGCTGCTTCTCGTCGGGAATGGTCATCATAACCACGTTGGCCCACTCGGAAGCCTCGGCGCTGCTCATCACCTGTAGCCCGGCCTCTTCGGCCTCGGCTCGACTCTTCGAGCCCTCGTAGAGTCCGACCCTCACGTCGCAGCCGGACTCCTTCAGGTTCAGGGCGTGGGCGTGGCCCTGGCTGCCGTATCCCAGAACCGCGACCTTGCGGTTGGTGATCTCATTTCCTATGTCGCCTTCGCGATATACCCGCGCCATCTAATCTCCTCCATTCCCAGGCCGGGCCATGGGGCCAAGCCGCATGATGTCTGTTTCCTCTTCTCCCAGCGAATCGAGCCAGGCTTCCATCTTCTCCGGCGCGCCCGACGCAACGACCGTGCCGCCATCCTCGTGAAACCCTATTCTGGCCCTCTCCGCACTCTTGCGCCACCTTTCGGCGGCTGGCTTCAGCAAGGCCACCTCCATGCTCTCTTCGGCGGGCCACACTTCGTCCACGTCCTCTAGCGATGAGAGGAGGGCCGTGTAGCGTCGCGCTGTCTCCTCCGGGCAGCCGAGGCGCAGGGTGATGCGAGATCCCTCGCTGTTGCCGTCCATGGTGATGCCGGTGACGGGGACGCGCTTGTTCTGAAGCGTCATCAGGAAGCGGTTGAGGGCGTAGATGCCGCCTGCGAGACGTATCCCCAGCGTGGGCGTGTCCGTCGCCACGCCGGTGGAGCTACGCGCCATCTTCTTCGATCATCTCGTGGACGCTCATGCCCGAGGGGATCATGGGGTACACGTTGGTCTCGGGATCTATGTGGAAGTCGAGGATGGCGCATCCTTCCGTTCCCCGCGCCCACTCGATGGCCTCTTCGATGTTGTCTCCCGGCTCCACCGTGCGTCCGGCGAGCCCGTAGGCCGACGCCATCTCCTCGTAGTTCGGGCCGGTGATGGGCGTCTGCGAGTAGCGGCGGTTGTGGAAGAACTGCTGCCACTGGCGCACCATCCCGAGGTAGCCGTTGTTGAGGATGGCGACCTTTATATTGAGGCCGAAGTCCCGGATGGTCGCAAGCTCCTGCACGTTCATCTGGAAGCCGCCATCCCCGGCCACGACCCACACCTCATCGTCCGGATAGGCGAACGCCACGCCCATCGCCGCTGGAAGCGCGAAGCCCATCGTGCCGAGGCCGCCGGAGGTGATCAGGCTGTTCTTCTTGGTGAACTCGAAGAACTGCGCGGCCCACATCTGATGCTGGCCCACGTCCGTGACGAGCCGAACGTCGCCGCCGGTTGCGTCCTTTATGGCGTCCATGATGCGGATGGGACCGTACTCCCCGCTCGCATCGTCGCGGCGCTGCTTCTCCGGCTCCTGGCTACGCGCAAGCTCCTCGCGCCATTCACCGCAGCCGGACTCAGCCGGGGCGTTCTCCAGGTGGCCGAGGACGGCGCGCAGGGCGAGCTTCGCATCGGCGGCTATGCCGACCGTCGGCTCGATGACCTTGCCGAGTTCGGAGGGGTCAACGTCTATGTGGATGACCTTCGCGTTCGGGGCGAAGCGGTCGGCGGCGCCCGTTATTCTGTCGTCGAAGCGCATTCCTATGGCGAAGAGGAGGTCGGAGCGGTCTATGGCCCGGTTGACGCTCGCCATGCCGTGCATCCCAGGCCATCCCAGGTACAGCGGATGGTCGTCCGGGAATGCGCTGATCCCGAGGAGCGTTGTGACGACTGGGATGCCCGCGCGCTCCGCCAGCAGCCGCAGTTCCATCTCCGCCCCCGAGAGCGTGACGCCGTGCCCGGCGAGGATGATCGGACGCTTCGCGTTCCTGAGCAACATCGCCGCCCGCTCCAACGCCGGAGAGGCGAGCGGCTCCGGCGCCTCCTTGAGCCTTCGGTAGCCGTTGTCGTTGCACGCAGCGAACATCACGTCCTTCGGCACGTCAACGAGAACCGGGCCGGGCCTG
>JACDGB010000353.1 GCA_013815485.1 Rubrobacter sp. | reverse complement strand
TCGAACTCCTGCGAGCCTCCCCGCAACTTACAGAGGAGCGTCTCCGGCGGCTGGACGAAGACCTGGAGCGTTGAATCCCTCTTGGGAACGAGCGGCAAGCGTGTAGACTTTCGGCATGGCTTTGCAGCCCGATGGAGAGGGAACAATCCGCTCTCGCCGGACACCGGTGAAGGGAGATGCCATTGACCATCAAGCCGGACCTGCCGACTATTCCATTCGCTTCTCGCGGAACATGGGAAGCGTGGCTCGAAGAACATCACGCTGTTTCGGACGGGCTGTGGCTAAAGATCGCCAGGAAGGAGTCCGGCATCGAGACAGTCTCCTACGCAGAAGCAATCGAGGCGGCTTTGTGTTACGGCTGGATCGATAGCCAGGCGGCGTCATTCGACGGTCGCTACTGGCTGCAACGCTTCACGCCACGTAGACCGGGAAGCGAGTGGTCAAAGGTCAATCGCCAAAAGGCCATCAAGCTCATCGAAGCGGGCGAGATGAAGCCTGCTGGACTGAAGGAGATCGAGCGGGCCAAATCCGATGGCCGGTGGAACTAGACTTGCGCAACGCGACTGCGGCGGAGACGAGGAGGCAAGAATGAACAAGCACGCGATTGGCGCGTTCGAGATCGAGAATTGGGAAGAAGAGACTTACGATGAGCGGGATGGTGTGAAACTATCCCGAACGCGCCTGACCAAGACTTTCCACGGCGATATCGAGGGCGAGAGCGTCGCCGAACTGCTCATGGCCTACGGCTCCGAGGAGGGCTCGGCGGCCTACGTTGGCTTCGAGCGCATCACCGGCAGCGTCAACGGCCAGACGGGTAGCTTCGTCCTCCACCACAACGCGACCGGCTTTCGAGGCGAGCGGTCGGGTGCGTGGAGCGTGGCCCCGGACTCCGCGACCGGCGAACTGCGCGGGATGCGCGGCGAGGCCAGCATCTCCGTCGGGCCGGACGGCGGACACACCTTCACGCTCGACTACGACCTCGAGTGACGGTTACGCGGGATTTCCCTGAGTGTGTTTGAGGGCGTAACCCCAAGCGACTATACTCACTCCCCGACGTCCAGACGGCAGGGAGTCGAGAGGGTGCGGAACTAACCATGCAAAACCTCAACGCACTGAAACGTCCGGGCGATGAAAACCACGATTCATGTGAAGTCTGGGCGATCATTTCGCGTCTCGTACTGGCCGGGAGACCCGGTAGGGGTTCGAGGCAGCATTCGTTGAAAACCTGACCTTGAAGTGGAGGTAGAGCATGATCGGACCTAATACCCAAGTCGTGGACGCCGAGGTGCAGGAGGCGCTCGACGGTGAGCTGGAGCGCCAGCGTTCGACAATCGAGTTGATCGCCAGCGAGAACTTCGCCTCGCCCGCCGTCCTCGCCGCCCAGGGCTCCGTCCTGACGAACAAGTACGCCGAAGGATATCCGGGAAAGCGATACTACGGCGGCTGCGAACAGGTGGACAAGGCCGAGCGGCTCGCCATCGCCCGAGCGCTCGAACTCTTCGGCGCGAACCACGCGAACGTCCAGCCGCACGCGGGTAGCCAAGCCAACGAGGCTGCGTATTCTGCGTTGCTGGAACCCGGCGATAAGGTACTCGCGATGGACCTCGCCCACGGCGGGCACCTGACGCATGGGGCGAAGTTCAACTTCAGCGGCAGGACTTATGACTTCGTCCACTACGGCGTCGGGGACGACGGCTACATAGACTACGACGAGGTGCGCGAGATCGCGGTTCGGGAGAGGCCGAAGATGATCCTCGCCGGCGCCAGCGCGTATTCCCGAACGCTTCACTTCGACCGTTTCCGGGAGATCTCCGACGAGGTGGGTGCCTTCTTCCTGACGGACATGGCCCACATCGCCGGGCTCGTGGCAGCGGACGTTCATCCATCTCCGGTTCCTCATTGCGAAATCGTCACGACCACGACGCACAAGACGTTGCGGGGAGCGAGGGGTGGCATGATCCTCTGCCGCGAAGAGTTCGCTAAAAAGGTCAACAGCCGCGTCTTCCCCGGCATGCAAGGCGGCCCCCTCATGCACGCAGTAGCCGCTAAAGCCGTCGCATTCGGCGAGGCGCTCCGGCCCGAGTTCCGCGACTACGCCCGAAGCATAGTGGACAACGCCCGCGCCCTGTCAGACGGTCTCCTCGAAGGTGGGATCCACCTCGTCTCCGGGGGCACGGACAACCACCTTGTACTCCTGGATCTCCGAAAGACGGATACCAACGGCAAGGAGTTGGAGGAAGCACTCGAAGCAGTCGGGGTGACGGCCAACAAGAACATGGTCCCCGGCGACCCCGAGCCCCCGACCATCACAAGCGGCGTTCGGCTCGGCACCCCGGCGATGACGACGCGGGGCATGGGGGAGGGCGAGATGCGGGAGATCTCCGACATCATCTCCCGCGCCGCCCGCGGCGAGACCGAGGGCCTGCGAGACCGCGTCGCCACTCTCACCGAAGCCTTCCCACTGTATGAATGAGGCGAAAGAGACATCCAACCTTCACGTCGTGGACGGGCCTCTCAGCCGACACAAGCTGGCCGTGTTGCGCGACGAGAGGACGACCACGCAGGAGTTCCGACAGGCCATGCGGGAACTCACACTCATAATGGTCGCCGAGGCCACGCGCAACATGCCCACGCGCAAAACTTGCATACGGACCCCGCTCACGGGCACTGAGGTAGAGGAGATCTCCGGCCCCGTCTGCCTCGTCCCCGTGCTGCGCGCCGGACTCGGGATGCTCGACGGCGCGCTCGCCCTCCTACCCACCGCCACGGTCGGGTTCATGGGCCTCTTCCGCGACGAGGAGACCGCCCAACCCGTCGAATATTACGTGAATTTGCCCAGCAATCTCGAAGAATATCTGGTGCTCGTCCTCGACCCGATGCTCGCCACGGGCGGCAGCCTCTCGGCGACGCTCGACAAGCTCAAGGAGGAGGGTGCGGCCTGGATCTCCTGTCTCCACGCCGTCGCCGCAACGCCCGGCGTCGAGCGCGTCACCTCCGAACACCCCGACGTGACTTTCTATGCCGCCGCCGTGGACCCTGAACTCGACGCTCGCTCGTTCATCGTGCCCGGTCTCGGTGACGCGGGAGACAGGCTCTATGGAACGCTTTAAGCGCGAGGACGTGGAT
>JACDGB010000352.1 GCA_013815485.1 Rubrobacter sp. | reverse complement strand
ACTCACCCCCAAGTTGCTGCGCCGGGGCGTGGTAGCCGCAGTGTGCGAAGAAACCTCGGGCGTCTTCGGCGCTGACCGCATCCAGCGCTGCGCCCATCGCTTCCACGAGCGCCTCTTTGGTGCGGGCCGCGATCTTGCGTAGGACGTGTTTGACCTTCGAGAAAGCTTCCTCTATCGGGTTGAGGTCCGGGGAGTAGGCAGGCAAGTAGACGAGTTCGCAGCCTCTGGCCTCGATCAGCTCTCTCACCCTCTTCGGCCTGTGGGCCCCGAGGTTGTCCATCACCACCACCTGCCCGGGGCGCAAGGTGGGGGCCAGCAAGCGCTCCACGTAGGTCTCGAACACCCCGCTGGTGGTCGCCCCTTCCACGGCCATGGAAGGCCCCATCCCTTCGGAGTGAAGGCTCGACAGCAGCGTGGTGTTCCTCCCGCGGTTGCGCGGGATCTCATAGAACTCACGCTCTCCAACGGGCGCGTAGGCGTAGATGGGGGCAAGGGAGGTGTGGACGCCCATCTCGTCGACGAACACCAGGCACCCGGGGTCGAGGCCATCCATCTGCGTGCGCCAGAGCAGCCTCAAGAACTCGTCCCGTTCGGCCGCCCCTTTGGATCTTTTTTTCGGCTCCGACACAGGCGCCCCACAGCCCGGCAGACCGTCGCCTCGCTCACCCTCACCCCGCAGAGGGCAAACAGGAACTCGGCCCTCTGAGAGTGGGTGGCCCAGGGCCTCTGTTGGAGGTCTTCCTCTAGCAGCCTCATCATCCCTTCGTCGAGCTTCGAGGCCTTGCCAGGAGCCTTCCTCGGCTCCAGGGTGCCGCGCTCGTCGAGAAGCTTGCAGTAACGCTTGAGCGTCGCCCGATCCACGCCGAAACGGCGTGCGGTCTCGCTTTTGGGGACTCCCTTCTTCACCGACTCGACGATCTTCTCTCTGAGGTCCAACGAGTACGCTCTCATGTTTTCGCCTTACCCGGCGCAGCATCATCGCAACCCGCTGTCAGGACGGCGGGCCGGCGCTTGGCAGCCTCGGGTTCGGCTGTGCCTTTGTGGCAAAGAAGGTCTCCGCCAATGGCTGGTCGGTTGTGGAGGCGGCCCCGAAACAAAAGCCCGTGATCATGCCGGAAGGCTCTACGGCGGTCAGCAGGCTAAAGCCCTCGTATCAGCCCAGGCTGTTGGACCAGCCGATGTCGGCGTAGCCGGCAAGCCAGCCGTGTCCGCGGCGCTTCGCGTTGCGAACGGGCATCGCCGAGGCGTCCAGGGCCTGGTAGGGAGACCGGGTACCGCCCATCATCTGTGCCAGGTTCAAGGCCATCTTCTCGATGTCGTCGGTATAGAAGCGCACGAGGCGGTTGAACTGGGAGCGATCGCTAGAAGCGATCGGGCAGGCTGGGGAACGCGCCTCGGAGGTGATCGGTGGCGTAACGGTAGAAGTCCCTCTCGCTAGAGAATCTCGACCAGCGGGCGAAGATGGCGAGGGTGATGGCCTCGCTCTGGCAGAGAGAAGCTTCCGGTCCTGGCCTCGTTTTTGGCGCGCGGGATTGGCAAAAGTCTTCGACCGTAGCGTAGAGTGCGGTGAGGAAGGTGTCCACGTCGAGCATGAGGAGTCGGTTCCTTTCCCTTCGGGATCGGGCAGCAAGCCGACTTTGGAGCGTGGACACCTTCTGCTCAAATCTCTCACGAGTAACTCACACCAAGCGTTTTTAATGCTCCGGGTTGTGGGGATTGGCATTTATTGCCAACGCACGCGAGTGGGTGCTGTGGTGCTATCCACGGGACGTTGTCCGTACGGCGGCGAACCTAGCGTGAGGCGTTTGACCCGCCTTCACGAACTGCCCCTAATCTAGCTGCAGGGTCCCGAGACGAAAGTCTGGGAGGGAGTCTAGACCACTCATCCTGGTGAGTCAAAGAGGAGCCAAACTTAGGCTCGACACTGGCCGGCAACGATACAATCGTCATGTCGGTGTGGTGCTGGCTCTAACTCCGGCGGGCACGGCCCGCGCCGCACCTCCTTTCTGTCAGTTCGAGAATAGGATAATCTGCCGCGTATGACTCATTTTACGGTAACTACGGTGAGGGCGTCTGTGGCTGGTGTACCGAACGGTCTTCCGTTCCTCAAGTAATAAGTCCCGCGAAGTTTCGTTGCGAGGGGTCATGAAGGGTAGCCAGGGCGAGGCTTGGGCCGGTAGCGTCCCCTTCTCCGAAGGTTCGACAGACGGGCGGCGGGACGGGTCGAAGATTGCCGCGATAGGGTTCGCCAGCGGCGCACTCTATCTTATCGGCTACCTCGCCCAGTCGTCCATCTTCCGCAACGGCCAGCAGGCGCGGGTCGCGGGCGAGGTCTTCCGGGGAGTTCCGCCTGACGGCGCCAGGCTCGCGCTAGAGCTGGGCGTCTACTGGGGGGCGACCGCGCTGCTCTTCGCCCTCTACGCGTGGCTCCTGATCCTCTGCCGCGGGGGCTCTCTGCGGGACGGGCGGGCACGCCTGCTGGCGCTGGCCTTTCCCGTTCTCTTCAACGTGGGCCTGCTCTTCGGACGCCCGTACCAGTCCATAGACGCGCTGACCTACGTCGCTCACGGCTTCATGGGCGGCTCGTTCGGCGCCAACCCTTACGCCAGGAACGCCGCCGAGATCGCTTACAGCGGTGGGACCCAGGGTCTCGCCCGGGAGCTGGCGGCCTTCGGGTGGCTTCCGGTGCATGGTCCCTCTCCGTATGGCGTGCTATGGACCTGGATCGAGGTGTCGGTCGCGTCGCTGACGGGCAGCGTGGGCGGCGCGTTGCTGCTGACAAAGGCCCTCGTCGTCCTTGCGAGCCTCGGGTGCGCGGTCCTGATCTGGACGATACTCGGCAGGGTGCGCCCGGAGGACCAGCTCCTCGGTACGCTCGTCTATCTCTGGAACCCCTTGATCGTGGTCGAGTTCGCCGCCGAGGGGCACAACGACGCGCTCATGATCCTGTGCGTCCTGGCCTCGCTGCTGTTCACCGTCGCCGCCAGGCCCGCGCTCTCCGTGATGGGCGTGGTTTTGGGGGTGCTCGTCAAGTACCTGCCCGTGATCTTCGCCCCGGCGCAGGCGATCTACCTCTGGCGCACCCGACACAGCACGTCGCGCCTGGCCCTCTCCGTCTCTCTGGCCCTCG
>JACDGB010000351.1 GCA_013815485.1 Rubrobacter sp. | reverse complement strand
TCTTCCGGGACTTCGAGGAGGTGCATATCCTCTGCCAGTTCTCGGGGATCTCCATCGGCGTCGAGACGAACTGGATGCCCATGCCGATCTCCGCCGTCGTCAGCCAGATGTTCTCGACCGCCGCCCCCATCCCGAACACGGAGTAGAACCCGGACAGCTCGCCGGGACGATATTCGGTCTTATCCAGAAGGACGGCGAGGAGGAGGGGCGAGCCGGCGATCAGCTTTCGGTTGTCTTCGCCTAGAGTTTTCGGGACGCCGAAGCGGTTCATGATAGTCTGTCCGGTGTTCGAGAAAATTTGCTTCCTGAAAGGCTTGAGCACGGGGGGCATCTGGTCAATGAAAATACCGTCACGCCGCTCCTCCATCTCCTTCTCCGAGAACCGGAAGTACGGTCTGTACCGCTTCCAGAAGGTGCCCTCTTCCATGAGGCGCGTCATGCTCTCGCCGCTTATGCTGGCGACCTCTTCGATCTTCTCCCGGTCGTCCACTAGCACGAAGCGCCAGGGCTGGCTGTTGAAGTGCGAAGGCGCCATCGCCGCCGCCTCGACCAGCAGACGCTGATGCTCCTCGCTCACCGGGCCCGGCAGGAAAGGTCCGTTGGTCGTCCGTCGCCTTTTGAGGACTTCGAGGAACTCCATCTCCTAAGTTTCCTGAAGCGTCCGCACGAGGCCAGTGGCATAGAAGATCATGGCCGCCAGCGCGAGCATCGCGTGCCCCGGCGTACCGGCCCGCACCCGAGGCAGCACGAGATAGAGCCCGAGGATCGGCAGAAGGACCCAGCGGTACGGCGCTCCCTGCCAGAATCCCACGACTACGGCCAGAGCCGCCGAGGCGAAGACCGCGAAGAAGAGGGCGTGGTGTAGCCATCGGAACGGTTTCGTATCCACGACGCCGAATTGAACCAGCACGCCAAGCGCGAAGTTCGCCAGAAAAAGCAGCGTCGCAGCGTAGAAGATCAGTGTTCCCTCCTCCAGATCATGCCCCGAGGTTATAGCACAGGCCCCATCCCGTCCGTATTCTAATTCGCCTGCCGATCCGGCTACCTGGCGGTAACAGAAACCCCTGAGGATGAGTAGGCGAGGTCCACGGCGCCCTGGCCGGAGTTGATGGTCTGGATAGCGCGACTGCCGCCACCGATCAGGGCGACTTCCAGCTCGCCGGGACCACGGAGCCGTATTTCACACTGCAACTCCCGGCCCTTCAACCGGTAGACGAAACGCTCCGGGGCCTGTCCGCTGATGTCCTCTTTCTCGTTGCCCACTACGCACGTCCCGCCGAACTCGGTGCCCTGTGTACCCGAGATCCTGAGCCTAACCTTCCCGGTACGCGAGGCGTTGCCAGCCCTCGCTTTCGCTTCGCCAGCACCCGCGACGGCTTTTCCCGCTCGCGCTTCGCCGTTACCCGCGACTGCGTCCCCTGCCCGCGCCTCTCCATCCCCCGCGACGGCGTTTCCTGCTCGGGCCTCTCCATTCTTTGCAACTGCGTTGCCCGCTCGGGCCTCCGCGCCTTGATCCGAGGCCGCCGCGCCTTTGTTTTCTTCAGGGCCATTGTCAGAACGAGCTTCCTTCGGCTGCGAGGTGGTCTTTTCTGGTTGCGTGGATGCGGGCTCGCTGGAGGCCGGGTTTTCACCGGAACTACTCTGTGGCTGCCCGCCGCAGCCGGTTGCGAGGAGGGCAAAGGACAGCATCGCAAGGAGCAGGATCACTCCCCTCGCAGCGGAGAATTCACGGGTCTCATTGATGGTTGCCATTGTCGGCCTCCTTGTGGGAGATGCGTCAACGTCGAAGAGACCGGGCCGGAAGGAGGGGGAGAACTCCGGCCCGGTCTCTTACGATAATTTTACGCGGGAACTCCGAAAAAGTTGCAAGGAGAGTCAGGAAGGGGAGGTGATGCTAAGATTCGGTTGTTCGGAGGCAGAAGGGTTCGAGGATCGCGTTTCTTGCAGGGGGTTGGATGGAGAACGGACGCCCGGCGGCGTACATAACGGGTATCGGGGTAGTCAGCCCCATTGGGAACGGGCGCGAGAGGTTCTGGGAGGCGTTGCTCGCGGGAGAGAGAGGGGCGGGCCCGATCACGCGCTTCGACCCTGACGGCTTCGAGGTGCGAATAGCCGCGGAATGCTCGGACTTCGACCCGACGGACTTCATGGACCGCAAGGCGGCGTCCCGCACGGATCGCTTCGCCCAGATGGGCCTCGCCTCAGCCAAACTAGCCCTGGAAGACGCCGACGCCTGGGACGAGCTGAACGAACGTCCCGAACGGGTCGGCCTGATACTCGGCAGCGGCCTCGGCGGGGTGGCGACGATGGAGATCACCCAGCACACCATAGACACGAAGGGTCCGATGCGCGTCAATCCGTTCGCTGTCACCAGGATCATGCCGAACTCCGCCGCCGCTCACGTCGGCATACAACTCGGCGTGCAAGGACCGTCGTCCACCCCAGCCCTCGCCTGCTCCTGCGGCACGGATAGCATGGCCCTCGGCTACGACCTCATCCGCCGCGGCGACGCGGACGTGGTGATCTGCGGCGCCACCGAAGCCCCGATCACGCCGGTGATCCTTGCCGGCTTCATCGCAATGCGGGCCATGAGCCGCGACAACGACAACCCCGAAGGCGCCTGCCGTCCCTACGACGTGGACCACTCCGGATTCCTGATAGGCGAGGGCTCGGCGGTGATGATCCTGGAGAGCGCCGAATCCGTCGAGCGGCGCGGCGCGGACCCGTACGCGAAGATCACCGGCGTCGGGCGCACCACCGACGCTTACAACATTGCCGACCCCGATCCGAAAGGACAGGGCATCATGCGCGCCATGCGACTCGCCGTGAAGGATTCCGGCCTCACGGAAGACAGGATCGGCTACATCAACCCGCACGGGACCGGCACCGTGGCCGGGGACTGCCCGGAGTCGCAGGCGATGGCGGAGATCAACCCGAACGTCCGGGTCTCGGCCACGAAATCCACCCTCGGCCACTCCCTGGGCGCGACCGGCGCCATAGAGACCGCCATCTGCGCTCTGGCCCTGAAGGAGAAGACCATCCCCCCCATGCGTAACCTAACGAAGGTGGCCGAGGGATACGCCGACCTCGATTACGTCGTGGACGAGCCACAAGATGCCCCGGACCTGGAC
>JACDGB010000057.1 GCA_013815485.1 Rubrobacter sp. | reverse complement strand
AATGGCACGAGCCTTCATTCGTTCCCGGCGCGGTTTGGACTTCGAGGACACGGATCAGCGCATGGCCTATATGATCCTGGCCGCCACCATCCCGGCTGGGGTTGTGGGGTTCGCGTTCGAGGATTTCTTCGCCAACAGCGTGCGCTCGCCGTGGGTCGTGGTCTTCAATTTGGTGTTGGTGGGCGCGCTGTTCATCGTGGCGGAGGCGGTTGGGCGCAAGAGTCGGCTGACCTCGAAGTTGGGCTTCCTGGGCGCAATCGCCATCGGGTTCGCCCAGGCTACCGCGCTCGTGCCCGGCGTCTCCCGCTCCGGGGCGACGATCACGATGGGGCTATTCGTGGGGCTCAGGCGGGACGAGGCGGCCCGGTTCTCGTTTCTGATGAGCGTCCCCATAATCGCTATAGCCTCGGGGTTCACCCTGATCGAGGCTATCCGGGCGGGGATGGACGCGAACGAGGCGATGATCTTCGCGGTCGGCATCGTGGTCTCGGCCATCGTAGGGTACTTCGCCATAAAGTTCCTCCTCACGTACCTCGCCAACCATAGCCTCCGGATCTTCGCCTACTACCGCTTCGGACTCGCCGCCGTGGTCGCGGTCACGCTGCTTTTCCTCTGAGTGGGGCTTTGAACGCGCCCACGGGTTCTGGTAACCTGCCGGGGATCATGGGTATCACGACGATGGCAGCCCGGCGATTTACGAGGGAGGAGCGCGCCTGAGAGTGGGCCGCGTTTCTCCGCATCGGAACCTCGCAATCGAAAAACATCACGGGAGGCTGCGGAAGCCATGACTTTTCTGGAGGCGCCACGCTATCGTTCAGTTACCGCAAAGGAGAGCCATCATGTTCGCTGAGGACCGCGAGGGAGCGAGCGGGATGGACGGCATCCGGGACGGCATAGACGCGGTGGACGCGGAGATAATTCGTCTCCTCGACCGGAGGGCGCGGCTGGCGCGGCGTGTCGGGGAGTTCAAGCGCGAACGAGGACTCGACGCTTATGTCCCCGCTCGTGAACGCAAGGTTCTCGACCGGGTGGCGAGCCTGAGCGAGGGGGACTTCCCGAAGCGCGGTCTCGAAGCCGTCTTCCGAGAGATCATCTCCTGCTCCATCTCCCTTGAGGAAAGCCTGAAGATAGCGTACCTCGGGCCCGAAGCGACGTTCACTCACGAGGCGGCCCGCCGCTCTTTCGGCAGCAGCGTTGACCTGGAACCGCAGCCGACTGTGGCCGAGGTCTTCGCCCGCGTGGAGCGCGGGGAGGCCCAGCATGGCGTGGTCCCAGTCGAGAACTCGATGGAGGGGACCGTCACCCACACCCTGGACGAGTTGATGAACAGCCCGCTTAAGGTATGCGGTGAGATCTACCTCTCCGTCTCCCAGAACTTGTTGTCGAAGATGGCGGATCTCCGCAACGTCACGGCGGTCTATTCGCATCCGATGGCTCTGGCCCAGGCTGGGACATGGCTGCGCCGCGAGGCGCCGGGGGCGAGGCTCGAGGAGGTCGAGTCCACGGCGGAGGCGGCGCGGCGGGCCGGCGAGGAACCGGGGGTGGCGGCGGTTGGGAGCGTGTTGGCGGCGGAGGCGCACGGCCTTACGATCCTTGCGCGCAACATTCAGGACGCCCGCGCGAACGCGACGCGCTTCATCGTGCTCGGGCGGGCGTGGGCCGGTCGCACGGGGAAGGACAAGACGAGCCTGGTCTTCGTCTTCAAAGACCGTCCTGGCGGCTTGAGGGACGCGCTTTCGGCGTTCTCGGACGAGGGGATCAACCTGACCCGCATCGAGAGCCGCCCGAGCCGGCGTCAGGCGTGGACCTACGTGTTCTTCGTGGACTTCCAGGGACATCCCGAGGACGAGCGGGTGAAGCACGCGCTCGAGAAACTGGGCGAACGTTGCACGTACGTCGGCCTAATCGGAGCCTACCCCGAAGTCCCCAACGAGGTCACCGGGTAACCGGAGGTCACCGGAGGCCGTGGATTTCAAGACCGCCGCCAGAGAGGTGCTGCGGGAGGTTGGACATCCCCTCCACTACACGGACATAACCGAGATAGCCATTCAGTCCGGGTACCTTGAAAGCGCAGGCCGCACGCCACACAACACCATGCGCGCCCGTATCTCGGTGGACGTCAGGGACAACCCCGAAAGCCTTTTCGCTCAGACAGCCCCCGGCGTCTACGGGCTAAAGGCGGAGCTTTGATCGCCGGAAAGATGCTGTATATTGAAGGTTCGAAGACACTCTTTTTCATGGACATCCGGGAGGTGTGATGGTCGAATTAGTGGACAGGACCGTGATCGGCGCGGCGTGGAAAGTAAAGAACCTCGAAGACCACGACCGGCGTCTGGAGCGGGCGGCGCGGTGGATAGACGAGCTTTCGCGGGAGCATGAGACGGCTGCGCTCGTGATCTATGAGGCAGCCCTCATGAAGAGCGGACGTCCCGTCAAGGAGGTGCGCGAGACCGTCCGACGCTTCGGGGACAAGTGGCAGGACGAGGAGGAACCTCTCACCATCCCGAGGGTCAGCGGCATCATGAACGTCGATGGCGATGACTGGTTCTTCGGGGACGACACGCTGCGGGTGATGACCGGACAGCTCCTCGGGCAGTTCCAGCACCGGGTCGCGCAGTACAACTACGTGGACGAGCGCGAAGTCCTCAAGCGCTGGGCCAACTCCCACGACACCCGTCTCTTCATCCGGCGCCGCATCTATGAGACAGAGCCGGTGGTCGGGGTGATCTCCGGTTTCGGCCTGCCGTTGGTGCAGTATCTTCGCGTGGCCGCCGGGGCAAATACGCTCGTGCCTTCAGAGAACATGGCGTGGGCGCTGGAATCCCTGGGTTTCGGGTCGAGCGCCGATGAGTACGAGACGCTGGGGCGGGCCGAGAGCCTGGCGCTCCACCTCGATCTCCCAGCGCCCATCGTGGGGGAGATGCTCGAAGATATCGCCCGCGACGGGCTCACGGATTTCCCGGAGCCTCCCGAGCTAGCCACCGAGGATGAGGGAGAAGAAACGGCGTCCGATGAAGCGCTGAAGCCCGCGCCCGGAGACCGTGAGGCGCGGCGTAGCGCGAGGGAGGATCCGAGGAAGGGTGACGAGCCCACGCGAGTTCAGGACCCTCAGCCCCGCGACGCGCCCGGCGTGGCGGAGGAGGCGGGAGGCAAAAAGGATCCCGCCTCCCCCGAGACCGGGCGAGGCGAGGCTCCCGGCGAGGTGCGCGATGGGGACGAGGGATGAGGATGCTTCGGGGCTGAAGGCATCGGTTCGAGGTGATACACTACCGTCTGGTTTAAGCAATAATTCGTCCCATTACAGGTGTAAAGATACCGCGTAGATCAGAGGGTCCAGACACTCCCGAAAGATACGAGCAAGGAGCAACACGAGCAATGGCCGAATCTAAAAAGCGCATCGCGCTCAAGCCGCACATGAAGCAGATCCGGGAGTGGGTGGATCAGGGCAAGGCGGACGATTGGATCGCCGACGCCCTCGGCACCAGCGCATCGAGCGTCCAGTCCTTCCGGTCCAGAAACGACATCTATCGCCGCGAGCGGAGCAGGAGCGAGCCCGAGAGCGTCTTCGAGGGTGTCCTCGACCACGGCGAGCGCGACGGCTGGGGATTGTGGTTCGATCCATCCGTGGCCGAAGACCCGACGTGGAAAGAGCACTGGGCCAGCGTCGAGGCGGTGGTCGTGAAGATCGCCGAGGACTCGATAGTGCTGGAGGCCGATGCAGACGACGGCTCCCAGGACGGTTCAGCCCCCGCGTTCGCGCTCTCCGGGACCATCAGACCATCTGAGCCCGCTGCCTCGGATGGCTCCGCCGCTAACTCGGATGGCTCCCCCGATGGCGTGGATGGCGAGTCCGACGGGCCCGATGGGTCCGATGGCTCTGCTGCGCCCAGGGAAAGAGGGCGCGTGAAGTGGTTTGACTCCGACAAGGGATATGGATTCCTGGTGCGGCCCACCGGGGAGGACCTCTTCGTGCATAACTCCGAGGTCAAGGGGGATCCATCCTCGCTGGAGCAGGGCGGCGAGGTCGAATACGAGGTCGGTCGCAACGACCGGGGCGCCAACGCCCGCAGTGTCCGCCTCCTGGGCTAACCGCCTCGTTCGGGAGTCGGGAAAAAGAAATACGACTCCCGAAGCACAAACGTAGCGAAGACTGCATAGCCGCTGGGCTACCCGGTCGCATGCTCGCCTTCATGCTTCTTTGCCATTGCTTCACGCATCTCCCGTTCGGTGACCGCCTCTCACCGAGTCGAACATCATGGCCGCGATATTCGGAGGTCTTTCGGGAGCGATCCCCGACGTGTCCCCGAGAAGGGCCGAAGTTGGCCCCTTCTTATTCCACGGTGGACGCGCCGGGCTTCTGGTCTTTCGGGAGATGGTCTGTGGACGCCAGTTCCAGCAGACGGGGCGGGCCGTGCATGTCCCATTCGAGGCGCGTGATCGAAGCGTTCGCCGCCCGCGTGTTGTCGGGGAACACATCAGGGCCGAACCGGTCCCTGAGGAAAGCCCGCATAACGCCCCCATGCGAGACGGCGACGATCCGCGAACCGGAGGGATGCTGGGCGGTGTCCGAGATGGATCCCTCGAAGCGGGCCAGGATCTCCTCGTCCGTCTCGGCGTCTGCCATTGCCCAGCGCTGCTCTTCGGGGAGGCTGAGGAACTTCCTGGCGAACTCAGGATTTTCGGCTTCATAATCTGCCCACGCATGGCCTTGGAGCACGCCTCCGTGCCGTTCCGTCAGGCCCTCGATGGGTATGATCTTCGCCGTAAAACCTGCTTCGCGGGCGATGATTTCGGCTGTCTCGAAGGCGCGGGAGAGTGGGCTGGCGTACATGGCATCGAACGTCTCGCCGGATAGTGCGAGGCCCGCATAGCGCGCCTGTCGCTGTCCTTCGCCGGAGAGCGGGTAATCCAGTTGGCCTTGCCAGACGCCGCTCGCATTCGCGGTGGACTGGCCGTGCCGGATGAGGATTATCTCTCGTACGTCGCGCACGAAAGTAGAGGGTAGTCCATGTTCGCGCTTTCGGCAAATCCTGGAGGATGCTAGAATTTCGCGGTCGCATGGATTCAATGCTGTGGGGAGACACTGAATGTTTCAACAAGACGATTCGCGCGCGGCTATGGAGAAGAGATCCGGAGCCATAAAAATCGAACGGGACGCCCAGCGTCCGACAGCGATCCTTCGGGTTGCCAACGAACTGGAGATGCGTGGAGGCGAGATCGTGGAGCTCTTCAAGGAGGTCCGCTCCGCCACCCGGCAGGTCGTGATCCCTATTCACCTGCGCCAGGATGACGAAGACTTCTTCATCGAGGTGGAGACCGGAGCGTGGGATGAGGCCGCGAGCGAGCGCGTGATTGGAGCGGTCTCCGCAATGCGCGCCACCCTCGGCCCGGAGGCGAATCTGGAACTGGTAAGCGCGTACCCCATTCCGCGAGAGACCTCCTTCTTCTTCGAGCATTTTCCGGCCGCCCTGCTCCAACTGGACCTTTTCGAGGCGGACCCGGCGGAGCCGGAGGCGTGCGCGGAGTTGTTCCGGGAGACGGCCGGGCGTCACTGGGACGTTGACCTCGGCTACGGCCCCGAAGGATTGCCGCTGGCCGAAGAACTCTTGCGGGCCGCCCTGAGCGGTGAGACTGAACGCCGGGCCCCGATCCTGGATGGGCTGGTACACGGCCTGGGCTGCTACGTGGGCGAGGTCATCCGGCGTGGCAACGGAGGCCGGGGCTCGTGGCAGCGTCCGGAGGACTGGGGCGAGGACCGGGTATTAGAGTTCTCGGACATCTCGATGGACCCCGTGGGGAAGGCTCGCGCCTTCCTGGAGCGGGGCGACGAAGACTCCATCGCCTACTACGCGGAGTACGTCAGCAGGGAGATAGGGAAGCATGCCGAAGCGGAAAAATAACGCTCCGGCAACTACCCGTAACCGTTACGCGAATCGGCGGCGCAACTCGCGGACTATGTGAGTCGAGTCAATGAGAACCTCTTCGCCGATGGTCATGATCGGGATGGACCGCTGCCCGGAGAGCTGTATGACTTCTCCCCGCCCGTCAGCATCCGCGTCGACCTGCTCGTAGTCCAGGTTCAGCAGGTCGAGCTCTTTCTTGACCCTCCGACAATAAGGGCAGTAATCTCCCGTGTAGAGCTTGATGGTCTCTTCTTGCTGCTGCGATACGTCCACGCGCTATCACCTCATCCGTTGATGTAAAGAATACGTCGAAACATATGGATTATACCGCACACGCCGGGAACTTCAGGCGGTCAGGGTCTCTAGCCGACCTCCACCACGATCTCGACCTCCACGGAAGCGTTCAGGGGTAGTTCGGCGACACCGACAGCAGAGCGGGCGTGCAGCCCCGATTCTCCGAATACATCGCCGAGCAATTCCGAGGCGCCGTTCAGGACCTCCGGCTGGCCGTTGAAACCGGGCGCCGAGGCTACGTAGCCCGTGACCTTCACGATGCGGGAAATGCCGTTCAGGCCGCCTGCTTCAGCGGAAACGGCGGCGAGGGCGTTCAGGGCGCAGATCCTGGCGGCCTCTTTAGCGTCGTCCACGGAGACGGTGTCGCCGACCTTGCCGGTGAAGGCGAGGTTTCCGTCCTTGAGAGGGAGTTGTCCGGCGGTGAAGATCAGGTTCCCCGAACGGGTGGCCGGGACGTATGAACCGGCTGGCGTGGCGACGGGCGGCAGTTCGTAGCCGAGGTCGCGGAGCCGGGAGGTGGGAGAGTCCGCTGCCATCTAGTTCAGTGCCCCTTCGTACTCGCTCGGGTCGTAGAGGAGTGGGTAGTCTTCAGCCAACCTTTCGCCTGCGGTGACTTCGCCAACGATCACTGTGTGGTCGCCGGCCCGCATGGTGTCGAGGACCCGGCAGTCGAGGTAGGCGAGGCAATCGAGCAGGTGCGGGGAGCCGCTCGGGGTGAGGCCGTATGGGACGCCGAGGAACTTGTCCGCGTACTCGCCGCTGGTCTCCCCGAAGTGGGTCGCTACGTCTACCTGATCGTCGCGCAGGACGCTCAGGGAGAAGGTGGCGCTCTGCATGATGTGGTCGTGGGTATAGCGGTCCTCGCGCACGGAGATGGCGAGGCACGGTGGTTTCTCTGAGACCTGTGTCACCCAGGCCGCCGTCATGCCGCTCGTCTCGCGGCCGCGGCGGGTAGCGAGGATGTATACACCGTGGGTCAGATAACGAAGAGAGCTCTGTACTGAGCTGCGATCCTGCGGGTCCCGCTCCAACGCGCTTTCCCTCCTGTCTCGGGTACGGGTATTCTATCAACTGCGGGTATACTGCTGTCCATGCCGTATGGGATGAGCGTTTGGAGAAGTGCTTGAGCTTCGCGCTCGTTGGCTTCGGGATCTTTCAAGCCATCCTGTACCTGCTGTTCGTCCGGGCCGTGGATCTGTACGAGCGCGAGCCACTGCGGTACGTCGTGCCGGTGTTCGTGTGGGGCTTCACCGTCGCGGTCGGCATCTCGCTTGTCTTCAACACCCTCGCATCCATGACTTTGAGTGCGATGGCCGGCGCGCAGACGGCGAATTTGATCACCGCCGTAGTTGTCGCGCCCGTCGTCGAGGAGAGTGCCAAGGGCCTCGCCCTCATTATAATTTTCGCCATCGCCTACTCGTTGTCCCGTCGCCGCGGCGAGGTCGAGTTCTCCGGCGTGATGGATGGGATCGTCTACGGTTCGGCTGTCGGATTCGGTTTCGCCATCGCAGAAGATCTCCTTTATTATGCTCAGTTTGGGGCAGAGACCTTCGTGGTGCGGCGGGTATTCGGCGGGTTCGCGCACGCTGCTTTCACCTCGCTCACGGGGATCGGGATAGGTTTGATCACCTGGGTCCGCTACGGCGTGTTGAAGGTGATACTGCCCATCCTGGGCCTGCTCGCAGCCATGACGCTGCATTCCCTGTTCAACCTGACCGCGACCCTGTTCGGGCCGCTCGCCTACGTCGTGATGTTCCTCGTGCTGCTCATCTACGCTGGCCTCATAATCGCGTGGCTGGCCGTCGAGCGCCGGACCATCCGCACCGAACTCAGAGACGAGGTGCGTGACGGCACCATAAGCCCGGAAGAGTACGAGATACTGCCGACTTATTTCCGGCGAACCGGCTACTACCTCGGCCTCCTCTTCTCTGGGCGGTTGTCCACCTGGAGCCGGGCCCACAGGCTGCACCGAGCCGCCGTGGACCTGGCCTTCACCAAGCGGCTCACCCGCAATAGTCACGCCGCGCCCCAGGATATCCGCGCCCAGAGACTCAGGGGACGCATACGTGAGACCCGGGCAATCGCCTCCCCCGCGAAACCCTGACTCCCCCGCGGAAAGCCTCCGGATTACTGTTGGCCGGCGGACAGAGCCGTCGAATGGGACGCGACAAATTATCCCTGGAGGTAGGCGGCGTGCCCTTGATCCGC
>JACDGB010000056.1 GCA_013815485.1 Rubrobacter sp. | reverse complement strand
TGAGCAGCACGGGGCTCTTGAGGACCTTCCTTACTCCACGCTGCCCGAAACCGTTCCAGAAAACTCATCTCAGCCTTCTCCGTCCTTTCCGCCTGCAATGGACATCACATTGCGCCATCTGGCGCGAAAGATCCGCGAACTGTCGTGCAAACCATGCAAAGCTTCATCGTCCCATTCCATGTTGTATCCTTTTCTGGACTGGGCTTTGCGAGGAGGCAGGAGGTCATGGCACAGGAACTACACTCCCCGCGCGTGACGCATCTCTCGTGGGGACGGCTGGAGATAGAAGGCGAAGACAGGGCCTTCAAGGACGCCAAACTCTTTCCGGGCGGCGCGAGGGACTGGGACTGGAACGAGACCGGCACCCGCCACGAGCCTGGCATCCAGCTCGCGGACGTCGAGGAGTTGTTGGCGCATGGGGCCACCGTGGTGGTGCTGTCGAAAGGTTTCCACGAGCAGCTTCGGGTGATGGAGGAGACGTTGCGAACGCTCCAAAATAGAGGAATCACTTTACACGTAATGGATACGGAGGAGGCCGTCCGACTCTACAACGAGATCGGGGAGACAGAAAAGGTCGGGGCACTCATGCACTCGACCTGTTGAGATGGGTCTTAGAAGGAATTACCGGGGCAAAAATGCGGGCCGGTGAAGCCGCCCGTTCGAGTGGCGATCATCGGCCCGGTTCGCGGGGCTGGCCCGCGAACGGCTGTTGACTTGCTAGTCCATTGGACCCTTTCCTCCTACCCGAGGTACAACAACCAGACGTATGTTACCATCTCCGGCCCGTATCGTGCTACATCCGTCACTACAACTTTCGGGCCATTTCGTAGAGATTGTTTTGTCCGGTTGCGCCGGAGGCGGTCGGGCAGCTATTGTCTTAAGATGAACGCTTCGAAACGAGGGCGGACGAGCATGGGAGGCAAGGGATGAGCGAACAGCAGCAGCGCAGCCCGCTTTTGAGCGAGCGTGGCAGGACCAGGATCTCGGACACCGTCGTGACCCAGATAGCTGGCATGGCCGCTGGGGAGGTTCCCGGCGTTCACATGGGCGGCAGCGTCTCCCGGGCTACCGGAGGGGTCATGGACCGGGTAACGGGCTCCTCGGGCCAGAAGCGTGGCATCTCCGTCGAGGTCGGACAGACAGAGGTGGCGATGGACCTGACGATGGGCATGGACTACGGTCGGAACATCCGGGAGACCGCTGGCGAGGCGCGGCGCAGGATCGTTGACCAGGTCGAGTCCATGACCGGGCTCGCCGTCACGGAACTGAACGTGGTAATCGGCGACATCGTCTTTCCCGGCGAGGAAGGGGATGAGACCCAGAAGCGTTCCCGCTCCGGGGAGTAACGCAAGAACTCGCAAGACGGAATAAAGAAAAAGAAAGAAAAAGGCCGGGGCTTGTGGCCCCGGCCCATGATGCGACCCTCGAAAAGGGGGCTTCGTTACGAAGCGGTCCGGATCTTACGTTCCATCCGCTCCACGAGAGTATCGCGGTTCTTGTTGCGCTTCTCGTACTCGCGGACCTGCTTGATCTCTTCGCTGGAAAGGCCGTCTATCCTCTTCGAGATCTCGTCAACGGTCAACTTGTCGTAGTCCGTGGTCTTCAGGGCGGTGTGGACAACAGCCCGAAGCTCTACCTCGCGGGTTACCCGCTCCGCCTGCTGAATGGCCTGCTGGCCCTGCTCCGTGGCCTCTTCGGCGAGCCGCAACCCTTCCCGAGTTGCCTGACGAGTAGCCTCCATGCCCTGCCGCGTGGCCTGCTCAGCGACCCTCAGACCTTCCCGAACGTAGGTGAAGGGCGAGAAGAAGGTCCAATAAACGCTGGTCCAACCTTCGATCAGCTTGCGGAAACCTTCCTGCTGCTTCTGGATGCTCTCGGCGAATACCTCAACCGTGCGCCGGTTGTGCTCGGCCTGTTGCCGCATAATCCCGATGCCGTCGCTCATCCAGTTCTGGGCGAAACCCGCGCTGCGCTGCTGGGTTTGCAGCAGCCTCAGGCCGCTGGTCCACCACTGCTGAGCCGCCCGAGCATTGCTCTCCTGGAACTTCAGGAACTCCAGCCCGCCCTGAGCAAACTCGACGTTGCGCCGCTGAAGCGCCGCGAAGTTGTCCGCAAGAGCCTCGTAGCGATCCCGCTGCGCCTCCGCCATCTCTCGGACACCGTGCCTCGTCCCGTTCGTGATGCTGGTGCTCATCATTGCCAATACCTCCCAAGTCGCTTGTACATCTATATGCCAAACGCACTTACCATTTATGTCAAGCTCCCAAACATCCGGCCTGGGATTTTGGTGAACGACTTCACGGCTCGCTGGAATGGATAGCGGGATGACTTGGGGGTGAGATCCTATTCTCGTGGGCGTCCACGATGTTGTCGTCGACCGCGCTGCTACAGGCGGCCCGCGGCGATGATGCGGCTGAGGAAGCGGCGGGTGCGAGGGTTTTCGGGGGAGGTGAAGATCCTCTCCGGCGGACCTTCCTCCAGAATGCGTCCCTCTTCGAGGAAGCACACGCGGTCGGCGATGTCGCGGGCGAAGCCCATCTCGTGCGTGGCTATGAGCATGGTCATCCCCTCTCCCGCAAGTTCCCGGATAACGCTCAATACCTCTGCTACCAACTCCGGGTCGAGGGCGCTGGTCACCTCATCGAGCAGCATGAGATGCGGACGCATCGCAAGCGCCCGCACGATGGCGACGCGCTGTTGCTGGCCGCCGGAGAGCCGGTCAGGGTACTCGTTCCGCCTATCCGAGAGGCCGAAGCGTTCCAGGAGCGAGAGTGCCTGTTCCTCGGCGTCCGCCCGACCCATGCCAAGAACCTCGCGTGGGGCCAGCGTAATATTGCGTAGCACGGTCATGTGCGGGAAGAGGTTGAACGCCTGATAGACGATGCCGATGCGCTGGCGGATGTGGTTCGCGTTCACGCCTCGCGCCGTGATCTCCGCTCCCTCAACGACCACGCGCCCGGCGTCGAGCGGTTCGATCAAATTCACGCACCGGAGCAGGGTGGACTTGCCCGAGCCGGAGGCCCCGATCAAACACACCACCTCATGCGGCGCGACCGTCAGGTCTATGCCCTTCAGAACCTCGTTCTCCCCGAATGACTTGCGGACGCCTTCGAGGACGAGCGCGGGGGAGGTCTCGGTCTTCATGCGAGTGTCCCGGCTTCGCGGCGGCGTTTGTCGCGGGCGATGAGGCGGTCGGTGAAGCGGGCGAGCGGGATGGTGATGAGGACGAAGAGGAGGGCGGCGACCACGTAGCTCGCGTAGTTGAACTGGGAGGCGCCGTATATCTGGGCCGCCCGCGCCGCCTCGATGGAGCCGAGCACCGAGACGAGCGCGGTGTCTTTCTGCAACCCGATGAAGTCGTTGAGGAGAGGTGGGATCACGCGCCGAATGGCTTGCGGCAGCACCACGAACCGCATGGACTGCCAGCGCGAGAGCCCGAGCGAGCGGGCGGCGGCGTTCTGGCTCTCGTGGATGGACTCGATGCCGGCCCGGTACACCTCGGCGACGTAGGCCGAGTACACAAGCACCAGCGCGATGATGCCGTATGTCACGTCCGAGAAGTATGAGAAGAAGGTGAGCCCCAGGCCCGGCACGCCGAAGCCGATCATGTAAAGCACCAGGATCAAAGGCACCCCCCGGAACAGATCCGTGTACGCAACCGCGACCATCCTGAGAGGGAAAAAGGCGGGACCCGGAATCTGCCGCACCACGGCTATGACGAGCGCGAGGACGAGGATCAAGACCTCCGAGATCGCAAAGATGTACACGTTGAGCAAGAACGCCGATAGCACCGAAGGCTCGCTTTGCGTCCCCACCAGCGAGTGCCACAGGTGGAACGGACTGAAGAACCGCTCCGCGACCAGCCCACTCCCCGGCGCGAGCGCGATGAACACTGCGATGGCCGCGAAAAACAGCACCGTGCTCGCGGTGGAGATGAGCACCCCACGCCCGCCGAGTATCCGGGATCCACGCTCCGGTGACGGTTCGGGCGTGGCGGGGGGTCCGGTTCCTCCCAGGGTCACGCCGGAAACTCTCCCCGGTTTATGGTGAAGCTATGCAACCCGTTTGACGCATTCGAGCGGGACCCATCCGAATCGCCCGCGCGAGTCCCTCGCCCAGGCCCAGCCACTCTCTTCGTGGTGGACGGTGGGATCCTCCCCAGCCTCCACCGAGAGTTCCGCCGCGTCGTAGTCCCTGAGCGCCGTGCCGCGCTCTCCATCGCCCTCGAAGTAGACGCAGGGCATCCACCCACCCTTGCCGGAAGGCCCGATGCACCACGCCCAAGCAGCGTTATCCTTGTCCACCTTCAGCGGGTCGGGATACGTGGCCCGGTGACCGGAGATGACCCGGTACGGTTCTCCGTCCATCCTATTCTTCGAGGGCCGGGACGCTGAGGTATTGTTGAAGATGCTTCTGCTGAAGTTCTTTCAGGGTTCCATCGCTTTTCATCTCGCCGAGTACCTGGTTGACGCAATCGGTGAGCGGGTTGCCTTCCTCGAAGAGCATCCCGAACTGCTCGTTGCGGGGGTACTGGCCGATCACCTCGGAGCCGTCTATCTCGATGTCTCGCAGGTACACCGTGGTCACGAGGTCGGTGACGAAGGCGTCTATTTGGCCGCTCTCCAGCGCGCTCTTGGCGTCGTTGGTGGTGTCGTAGACTTTCGTTTGCTGCTCGGGCTGTATCTCCTCGTTGATGAAATCCAGGCCCGTCGTGCCGACCTGCGCCCCGATAGTAATGTCTTTTAAATCCGAGATGGACTGCGCGTCCGCGGCGGGGGAGTCCTCCATTACCAGGATGCCCTGGGCGTTATCGAAGTAGCCGTCGGAAAAGTCCACGGCCTGTTCGCGTTGTTTTGTGATGGTGATCTGGTTTATGTCGAAGTCGTAGTCTTTCGCGCCCGGCGCGTACGAACGATTGAACGGCTCGACCACCCACGTCACGGGGAGGTCCATGCGGCGTCCGATCTCACTTGCTATATCGCCTTCGTAGCCCGAGTAGTCCTCCGGGTCTCCCTTGAACCACGGCGGATACGCTGGTCTGTCCGTGGCGACCGTGAGCGCGTCCTCCTCGAAGAGCGACGGATTTTGCAGGCTGCACGAGTCCTCGCCGGAATTCCCTTGATCCGGATTCCCCGCCCCGCCTCCGGCGCATCCGGTCAACAGCAAAATCGCGGCCACAAGCCCGGCCAGCATCGCTCGATTCGTCACGCGCTCGACTCCGATCCTCGCCCGGCCTTCCCCATGGGAAAGCCCCAAATCCTCAAGTCCCGGGTCAAGTATAAGGACCGCCACAAAGCGTTTCAATCACGGGCTCTCTTGTACGATTGGAACTCCGGCCCCAGGGATGCGGAGTAGACTTTTCGGAGCGCCCGGTCTCCGCCGGTTTGTGGCGCGAGGAAGTTCGGCTGGGCTTGATCCAATATGATGAACGGGACGGGTTGGGTCTGGATCACGCGGTCCTCGTACAGTGTGATCTCGGCGAAGATCCCGGTAGAAGTCTCCTCAGACCACGACTGATCCAGCAGAAAATTGCCCACCCCATAGAAAATGGGCTTGCCCCGGTAAACCTCGATGCCTTTCGGCCAGTGGGCGTGGCCCCCGATCACCAAATCCGCGCCCGCATCCACCGCCGCTCGCGCGAAATCCACCTGCCCCGGCTCGGGCGTGGCGATGTACTCCTTGCCCCAGTGCGGCATCACCGCCACGAGGTCCACGCGCCGCGCTAAACGTTTCACGTCCTCCCTCATGACTCTTTCCAGCAGAGGAACCGTGCCGGGGACAGTCTCAGTTGCCCATGACCATTCGTAGGAAGGCACGCCATGGTACGAGAGGGCGCCCACCTTCGTCTCCCCGAGGGAGAAGATCATGGGTTCCCGCGCCTCGTCCAGACCCATCCCCGCCCCCGCGTGCGAGATGCCGGCGTCATCCAGATGCCCCAGCGTCTCATCCAGGCCGGAGACCCCCGCATCCAGGACGTGGTTGTTGCCCAAAGTAACGCCGTCTATCCCAGCCTGACGGAGTATGGGCATCAAGCGCAAATCGCCGGTGAAGGTCGTCGCATTGGGATGGTAGACGGCGTTCCTTATGACCGGGTTCTCGAAGTTCGCCAGCGTGAGATCCGCGCCACGCAAGTATTCTCGGACCTCACCGGTTTCTCCCAGACGCTCGGCGGTGAACTGGTGGACGGTCCCTGTCTCCGAGTAGTAGCTTGGCTCCGCCTCGCGGCTCGTGATCTCCGCGTATCCCCCATCGAGCGGGAAGTCCAGCCCCAGATCCTGCTGAATGACCGTGTAGTTCTGCCCGCGGTCCAGCACAATGTCCCCGGCCACGACCACGCGCCGCAGTTCCTCGCCATCGGGGAACGTCGCGCCGTCCGGAGCCAGAGGATAACCTTCGTGGGACGCCGCGCCCGGCTCCAGGAGAGATTCGCCGCCTACCGCGAGGACTTTGACGCGGGGACCGGCCTCGTCCCAGGGCACGAGGCCCAACGCGCCGGGCGTCCGGCTCACACGGTCAACGACCGCTTCCGAAGAGTCGAGGCCATCGAGATCTGAGCGTCCGAGTAGCTTCTCAGCCATCTCACCGTACGCGCTTGGAACGGTGAGATCCCTTTCCCCGGACAGCTCTTCCATGCTCACGGTCTCCCGCGTCGAGGCGAGATGGGTGACGGGCACGACGGCCGCGCGAGACTCAGGAGGTTTCCGGTCAGCTTCGCCATTGGCTTCGGAACTCGTTTCGGTAGTCGTCTCCGGTTTCGCTTCGGGTTTGCTGACGCTGGCCCCGGTCTCGTTCGAGGATGCCTGCTCCTCTGGCGGATCGGCGGAGCAAGAAACTATCAACATAGCCAGACAAACGAGCATGGCGACCTTCATTGCTACCACTCGGTCGTGAAATCTACCCCTTGAGTGCATCTCGTCAACTCTACCAGGAGCCGGGGATGTCGCGCACGGCATAGGTGACCGGACGCTACGGCGCGTTCTCACCATCTTTCGGGTGGAAGCGGGGCATGTTGAGGCCGAGACGGATGACGGCGAGGCGCAGCCCGAAGACGGTTCCCACGGACAGGACGGCGACGAGTGGGCCGGTGGCCCCGATCTCTCTCAGCAGCACGTAGATGGCGGCGCCAGCGATGGCGGCGGTGGCGTAGATTTCGCGGCGTAGGATCAGGGGTACCTCCGCGCACAGCACGTCGCGCATTACGCCACCGGCTGCCCCCGTGATAGCACCCATAAACACCACCACGATGCCAGGCGCTCCCGCCTCGTAGGCCGTCCGCGCCCCGATGAAGGTGAAGACCGCGAGCCCGAAGGCGTCGGCTACCAGCAGCGAGACGCCCGGCGGCCTCCAGAAACGAGCGTAGAGAAAGGTGGCGGCGGAGGCGGCCAGGATCACGGCCAAGTAAGTCGGGTTCTCGATCCAGAAGACCGGATAGTTGTCGAGCAGCACATCCCGCGCCGTCCGCCGCCTATCGCCGTGACGACCGCCACCACCGCCGCGCCGAACAGATCCATCCCCCTGCGGCCCGCCGTCAGCGTCCCGCTCACCGCGAACACCGCGACGCCGAACAGGTCCAGAAAATAGAGAGCCATGCCGTAAGGCTAACAGGATGCCGGGACCGCACTCAGTAGCCCCGCCATGCCGCAACCCAAGACGCGAAGTGCTGGACCGGATCTCGTATGACCGGGCGTGACGGTAAATTTAGGAGCCCTCTCCGAAGAGCCGCCGGGTGAATTCGTTGGCGAACTTGCGGGTGGTATCGTGCTTCTCCACTAGATTCTGGAACTTCGTGAAGTTTTCCTGGTGCAGTTTCGCCAGGTCCGTTTCGGTGAGATCCTCGCAGTATTTTCCCAGGTGCGGGCGGGCGCCGATCTCCCTGACCAGTTCTTCGGCCGCTGCGTAGTATCGTTCGAAGCCGCGCGAGTCGGTGCAGACGAGGTCTATCCACGCGCAACGCCGTTCCCGCCCCGCGCCGATCATGGTGAGGTCGTGCCCCCCCGGCGTGAAACGCACCTCGAAGAGCGTGTACGGCAGCCCCGAGGGATACATCTCTTCGTAGAGCTCGATGAAGCGCCGGGCCGTCTCGAACGCATCCTCGAAGGGGACCGTGAACTCCAGTTCCTGGTGCAGATGGTAGATGGTTCGGTTGAAGGCTTTGTTGCTCTCCATTACCATATGCGACCCAAGCTCGATGCCGTACATGAGGGGCGAGAAGACCGCGAGCAGCCCACTGTGGGCGAAGAAGTTCCCTATCCACGCGGCCAGCAAGGCGTCGGCTGAGGTCTTGAGGAATTCCTTCAGGCCACCGAGGGGCGAGCGCGCCTTGCGGGTACGGTTCCACATGTTGACCCGGCATTTTTGCGTGAACGGGAAGAGGTAGAGGCTGAGGTGGTCATTCTCATCGAGGA
>JACDGB010000350.1 GCA_013815485.1 Rubrobacter sp. | reverse complement strand
ACAGCCCAGAGTCGGTACCGAAAAACTCCTCCAGAGCCGGGATGAAGTCTCCGCTGGAGAGCCCGTGCAGGTAAAGCAGGGGCAAAACCTCAGAGACCTTCGGCGAGCGGCGCACGTACGGTGGCAATATCATGCTCTTGAAGCGCCGTCGCTGGCCGTTCTCGTCCACCCGCTTGTCGTTGACCCTAGGGGCACGGACATCCACTGCCCCAGCTCCCAAGAGGATCTCACGTTCGGTGGCGCGCCCATTGCGAACGACCAGGGCGTGACCATTTTCCTCGCGCTGGTCTTTGGCCGTTTCGATGTAGGCATCGACCTCCGCCTCCAGTGCCTGGGCGAGCATCTTCCTCGCTCCTTGGCGGGCGATCTCGTCGAGATCGAGCGTGAGCACTTCGCGTGCGTTCTGGTCTTGGTGTACCCTGCGCATGCCGGTGTATCCTTCCCGCCGACGTTGCAGCGTCGGCTTTGCCAACTCACTCGTTGGGAAGGTACACCGCGTGCCTCAAGAAATCTGCAATCCACAACTTTCGAGCATATCTCCTGTATCGGAATGAACCAGATACCGGAAACGGGATTGAGACCTATCCAGGACGGTACAATGAATGCCACTATCGCCCAGCAGCGTCGAGAACGCCATGAAGGTGATAGACGGAGGAGCCGACCCCGAAAACATCCCTGCCGAGGTGAAGATCGTGACCAGGGAAAACGCTCCTGAGTTGATCGAGAACGGATAGCTGCGGGATGGCCGAAGTCTTCGTGGTCGGTTCCATAAACCAGGACTTCGTCCTGAAGGTCGAGCGCCGCCCGCAGCCTGGTGAGACGGTCACGGACGCCGAGCTTTCGACACACCACGGAGGCAAGGGCGCCAATCAGGCGGCGGCCGCTGCCCGCCTGGGAGCCTCGGTCGCAATGCTTGGCCGGGTTGGCGACGACGAGTTCGGCGGGCCCCAAATCCGGAACCTGCGCGAGCGGGGCGTGGACACGAGCCTGATCGAACATCTGCCCGGATGGAAGACCGGCTCTGCTTTCATAACCGTCACCCCGGACGGGGAGAACACCATAACCGTCGCCCCAGGCGCCAATCGCGGCCTCACGGACGAAGACATCGAAGCTGCCACGGATGCCATCGGGGAGGCGAAAGTCCTCGTCGCCCAGATGGAGGTCTCGCCTGAGACTGTCATGCGGGCGGTCGAGGTCGCAGCCCGGCTGGGTATCCGCGCGTTAGTCAACCTCGCGCCGCCGTTCGAGGTTCCGCGAAGGTTGCTGGAGAAGCTAGATCCCCTGATCGTCAACGAACACGAGGCTGCGTTCCTGCTCGAAGAGAAAGTCGAGGGCGTGGAAGCTGCCCTCTCGGCCGCCGTGAAACTATTGGATCTGGGACCACGTTCCGCAGTCATCACCCTGGGCGCTTCGGGCGCCGTGTTCGCCGATGGAGGTTCGTCGGGGCATCTGCCCGCGCCGGAGGCAGAAGTCGTTGACACCACGGGCGCCGGAGACGCTTTCGTCGGGGCGCTGGCTGTGAAGCTGGCGCGTGGTGCGTCCCTGGAGGAGGCTGTCGCCTACGCCGCTCGGGCCGGCGCGGCGGCCGTCACGAAGGAAGGAGCGCAGGGTTCGCTCCCGACCCCGGAAGAGGTAGAAGCCCTGTAGCGGAGGCGTGCCCTCGCCAGGTCAGGAACCACCTCCGCCTCCGCCGCCATCACCGCCGCCACCGAAGCCGCCTCCGCCGTCACCGCTCCAGCCACCGCCATCACCGCTCCAGCCCCCGCCGCCCGAGCCCCCGCCGTCCCCGAAACCGCCTCCGCCGCTGTCCACGCCCGAGTCTATGGCGGAGGTGGCGTCTCCCAGGCCGCCGGGATCGAGGGAGAGAGCGTCGAGGTCCAGGGCGCCGGGGTCTCCGATGTCCTCCGCTCCCTCTGTGTCCGGGTCGTCCTCGGCCATCCCGCTCCCGACTACCGGGACATAGCCCGCCGCATACCAGTCGTCTCTGTGGCGGTACTGTGGGTTTTCGCGCAGGCGTTGGATGTCGGGGTGGAGAGGCGGCATGAGGAGCACGGAGGAGCCGGCGAGGCCGAGGAATTGGAGGGCCTGGGATGGCTCTCGGTCCACCCATTCCGCGAACTTCTCCTCGCCGAGTGTCATGCTCCCGGCAAGCTCCGCCTTCGCGGCCTCTCCGGCGTACGTCGGCTCCCAGCGCGTCGTCTTGAAGATCCCCAGCCTCCGCCGCATCCGGCGCTCGAAGAGGTTCCGGCGTTTGAGGCCCGGCATCACCTGGGTCTCCACGTAATCCTCGAACGAGCCATATCGCGTCCGGGCCGACCGGGCGAGTTCCGGGACCGGCATCTCTGTTTGTCTACCTCCCACCGGCCTCGCAACGGCGCCGGTGAACAGCGTGAGCACGTCGGCCAGCGACCGGCTCTCGGGCCTCTCGCGGTTGGCTCCGTGTCTCAGGACGACGGCCTTCCTGGATCTCCCGAACCTGCCGGGCTCTTCGGTCTCGGCCAGTTCCAGATGTCCGCGAGCGACCAGTTCCAGAAGGGCGAGCTTGAAGATCTGCCGCGCATCCTTCGGCCCATAAAGCAGCGCGTATGACTCCGGCGCCGTCAGCTCCCAGCGGTTCCTGAACCCTCCGTTGCCCCCGTATTCCACGACCGCCCTCCCCGTTCGCCGACGGTACTGTGCCGAATTATGCACGACGAGCCATCAGCCGTCAGCAAGAACAAAAAGCTGAAGGCTGAAAGCTGATGTCGCGTTTGCGGAAGGATCGGCTTCCGCAAACCGCTTCAACGACGAGTCGCGGAGGCGAAGAAGACCGCGCCGTGGATGCGGAGCGGGTCCGGCTCGAAGCCCGCGTGATCCAGGAGGCTGTGCATTTCATTGGGCTCGAAGAACCGTATTCCGCTGGAGGCCGCGAGAAACCGCTGGAGACGCTGTCCGCGAGTGGTCGTGGCGCGCAGGATGCCCATGATCGCCAACCTGCCGCCCGGCTCGACGACGCGGCGGGTCTCTCGCAGGGCGCGGGCCGGGTCGCCGAGCTCATTCAACGTGCCGCCGCAGACCGCGCCGGAGAAGGCTGCGTCGGTGAACGGGAGGTTGTGGATGTCGGCGCGGGCCAGTGAGATGGAAGGTCCGGAATTCCGGGACCGGCGATCCGCCTCCTTCAGCATGGAA
>JACDGB010000349.1:2102-3174 GCA_013815485.1 Rubrobacter sp. | reverse complement strand
TTTCAGGGAGGGACGATACCGGGCCGTGATCGCCTCCGACGTACTGAACGAGGGCGTGGACGTGCCCGACGCGGGCGTCGCTATCATCCTCGCCGGAAGCGCGTCGCGCCGCGAATATGTCCAGCGCCTCGGACGCATCCTTCGGCCAGGAGAGGACAAACGCGCCATCCTCTACGAGCTAGTCACCTCCGAGACCGGCGAGGAATCTTCCTCCCGCCGCCGCAGAGAGGGATTCGCCAGCGAGCCCGTCGTCTGATGCTGCGCGGCGAGCACGTCATGGCCCGAGTGGTGCGGGGCAGAATCGTCCCCCATCGTCTCTCCCCGGACGACGAACGCGCGCTGGCCGTCGCCGGAGAACTGTGTGACCTGTACGCCTCGCACGCGAACAGACCACGGGCCGGACTGGAAGGAGAACTGACCGCGGCGGAAGAGGAGATGGGGCCTGGCCTAGATACGCGGCGGGGCTTCAAGATCGTACGTTCTCTGGCGAAGCTCTTGGAGGAGCGGTCGGAATGGTCCGCTCCGACCGCAGCCGACCCGTACACTATCCGCACCCGCGTCTTCGAGCTGGCCTCCGCGCTGCCGGAGCCACCAGCCGAAGAGCCCGGCCTCCTCGAAACCCCGACCCGCGACGGCGTGCTATCGCAAGTTGCATCTGAGACCGGTCTCGAAGACACCGCCACGCTCATGTACGCCGACCGGCGGAGCGCACAGTTGCTAGAGACGTTCGAGCGGCCCTCGCCGGAGGAGTTGGTGACCCGGTACAACGTCGCGCAGGCGCAGGGCGTGTTGTACTCGGCGCGGTCGCTCGTGGTGGACCTCGGCGCGGAGGCCGACGCCCGGCTCGTCTTCCACTACGTCAAGCTCTTGCGTTTGATCTACGACCTCGAACCACGCAAGAACGGCTACCGCCTGCGCCTCGACGGCCCGCTTTCCATCTTCGGCTCCACCCGCAAGTACGGCCTCCAGCTAGCCAAGCTCCTCCCCGGCCTGCTCCTGACTTCCCACTGGAAGCTCTCAGCCGACGTGGAATGGCGGGGCCGCGACGCCGTTTTAGAACTCGACTCAGATT
>JACDGB010000349.1:0-2092 GCA_013815485.1 Rubrobacter sp. | reverse complement strand
ACTCAGATTCACCCGGCCTCGCCAGCCACCTCGCAGGGCCGAAGGAGTTGCGCGACCGCGATGGCGACGTGCGGGAGGCGTTCATCCGGGCGTGGGACCGGGCAAAAGACACCGGCGGCTGGGAACTGGGGAATGGACCCGGCGTGCTGCCATTCCCGGAACTCAAGACCGCGCTCGTGCCGGACTTCACGCTAAAGAACGAGTCCGGGGAGCAGGTGCATCTGGAGATCCTGGGTTTCTGGTCCGAGCGCAAGCTCATCGAGCGCGTCGCGTTGCTGCGCGAGGCTCGGGAACGGGGGCACCGGGTCCTGATCGCCGCTTCCCAAAACCTCGGCGCATCCCCCGAAGCCCTCGCCGAAGCCGCGAAAAGCGATGTCATCCCATTCAAGAACCGCCTGGACGCGAAGGCGGTTCTTGAGAAGCTTGTCAGCCGGCCAGCCAGTCAGTACGAAGGGCAAGAAACTCAGTCGACATCGCCTGCGCCACGAGTAGCTTCTCTAGGCGAGCAGAAATCGCAGGATCTCGCAGAGCCAAATCCCAAGTCCTGAAATGCTGAAATGCTGACAGCTATAATCCCCCCATGAGCAAAGACAAGATATCCCTGGTGGTGCTTACCCTGGGCTGCACTTTCGCCGCGGCGATCTTTGGTTTCGGGGCGAATGTGTTCTCGTTCCAGAGTGCATTCGCGGAAGCCGGGCGAGAGCCCCTCATACTAATGACCTACCTTGTGGCACTACTGGCGCTGGCCGGGGTGCTTGTTTTCCAGGGTGGATGGTGGGGGGTGGTGGCGGCCATCGTCATGGCGGTGGTAGCCACGCTGATCGAATGGGCTCTCTTTCCGCTGGCCTTCGACTGGGCCGCTGTCGGGGATCCCAGCGCTTATCGGGAGGAGTTCGGCGACGTCGCGCGCCCCGCTTATACCCGTTACGGCATCGCCTACGACGTGCTGGGAATCGGCATCGCCGCCGTCCTCGCCCAGGGCCTCAGGATGATGGCCCACATGGACCCTAAAGGTCAGCGGGACGAATGACCTCTATCTCTTCATCCTCCTCGAAGTCCAGCAGGAAGACTTCGCCCAAAGCGTTGAAGTCGTAGGCCGAACGCGGCAGTATCCCCCGCGCCGAGTCTTGGAGTTCCACGTCCGTTACGAGCTTTCCGTGTCCCTTGCACCGCTTGCACTCCAGCGGCCGCCACGAAGATCCGTCGTCCCCACGCCCATCGCAGTTGGGGCATTCGCGGAAATTCGTGTAGCGGATGGTGATGGTACGAGACATGCTAAAGATATGGTCCGCTCGGGAGATATGGCTTCAGGGGACCGGGGTTTCCCCGGATGCAGATGGGGCCGTCAGGATGGAGGTCGAGCCCGGCGGCTAGTACGACTTGCACGGCCCAGGCTTGCGGGGCCGTGATCCAACGCACCTCCACCTCCTCATCCGATCCATGCGCCGCCAGAGAAGCCCACAATAATTCCGAGGCCGTCATTTCATTCGTCGCCCCGAGAAGCCACAGGCCCCCGTCTTGCAAGACGGCGTATCCTCTGCCGTGCTCACCGTCCGACACCAGCATCTTTCCTGCTCCGAGCATGAACTCCAGGTCGGGACCATGCGCCGCGCCGCGCAGTTGCCGGTCCACTTCGGCGGCGAGCGCGAGGTCTTCCGCGCCGCCCTCGCGCACGTTCGGGGTATCCGGGACGTTCTCGCGGCGGACCTTTCCTTTCGCGGTGAAGGTCGGATGCAGTACGAACCCGGCGTTCGCGTAGCTCCGCATCGCGGCGGGATGGGTGGAAGAGGCGACCATGCCGGCATCACAACCCTCACCGTAAGCCAGAGCCGCCGTCATCAACTCACCTCCGAGACCGGAACCACGACTCCCTTTCTCGACCACGAACAGCGAGAGGACCCACAGCCCCTCCCGCCGCACGGCTATCGCCACCCCGACGACGCGCCCATCCTCCTCCGCCACGAAGCATCCGTCCGGGTCGTATTTCAGGAAATTCCCGTAACGCGCCATCCGGCGCTCGACTTCCTCCTCGGACCGGTTCAAGACCTCCGCATCATTCTCAGCGAAGGCGGATGAGGCGACCCTGTAAGCC
>JACDGB010000348.1 GCA_013815485.1 Rubrobacter sp. | reverse complement strand
CAAGCAGAGCCCAACCTACTGGCGTGTCCTCAGAAGACCCTCCACGTGAGCATCGCCTGGCTGCTCGCCGTGCATGCGAGCTATCCAGTTCCCAAAGACTCCCTCTGGGAGCGCCACGCAGAGGAGTGGACGGCAGAGCTGACCCGTATCGCGGCCCAAAGCACAGGTTTTCGGATCACCTACGAACACGTTGTGGCCACCGACTCCGCCGTGATCGCTCTAGCCCAGCCGAGCGAACCGGTGAACCGCATCCGCGAGATGATCCGCGAACGCCTTCGCTTGCCCTCCGAAACCCGCAACGAGGCGGACTTGGTGCATACCACCCTGTTTCGCTATCGCGGTGCGCTCTCTGATCCGGAAAAGTTCCTTGCTATGCTCGAGGAGGACATGAGCGCCGACGCCACAGCCGAGGTCGACGAGTTGGTCGTCTCGAGGGAGTTGGTGTATCCGTCGCTGGAAACGGAAGTGCTTGGGCGCCTCCCGCTCGCTTCCCGGTAAGCGCACCAACACGCTGTGCAGGTGCAGGTAAGGGTTGAAAGCAGCCGCGCTGCCTGGAACAGCATCGAAGGGTAGGTAAGCGAACAGAGAATTACCTACCATGGCGATCAGCGCCGATTTTCCTGCAGAGCCGATTGCACGCTGGCGTGAACCTATTCCTGGCTAGGTTTGGCCCAAGAACGCGCCCCAGCAGGTTGATGTCACGGCGCAGAGGTTCGTCCTTGAGCTCGAAACCGACGCCCGGCGGCAGGTCCGCATAACCTATGCCGGACGTGCGCGCGAATCGGTCAGAGTTTCTCATGGCATCTAGAGTAACATTAGCCCTGCAACGTATACGATGGGCCTGGGAAATGTTTGTACGGTTGACGAAGAGGGATCGACCTTTTGAGGATCTCGCAGCGGAGCATAGAGGTAGTCCGGGAGACGGCTAACATCGTCGAAGTGGCTTCGGAGTTCACTGCTCTTCGGCGCCAGGGCGCGCGCTTCGCCGGGCTATGTCCGTATCCGGATCACTCCGAGAAAACCCCTTCGTTTGGCGTCACCCCGGATAGAGGCTTCTATTATTGCTTCGGGTGCCAGCGTGGTGGCGACGCCATCAAACTCGTCATGGACCTGAAGTCCCTGTCTTTCTCGGAAGCGGTCTCCTATATCGCCGAACGCTCCGGCGTGGAACTGGAGTTCGAAGGCTCCCCCGCCGACGCCCAGGCTGCCAGAGAGCGCAACAAACGCCGCCGCATGGTCCACAAAGCCCTCGCAGCCGCCACCGCCTACTACCACAAGTACCTGTTGCGCTCCGGTTCCACCGAGGCACGGCAGGCGCGAAAGTATCTCGAAAACCGGGGACTGAATGATTCTACTATAGAAGAATTTCGCCTGGGCTTTGCTCCGCCGCGGGGGAGTTCGGGGTTTGTGGGGGCTGCTCGGAAGTTGGGAATCGAACGTCAGGCGCTCGATGCGGCTGGGCTTTTATCGCCTCGGGGCGGGGAGCGGTTCTTGGGGAGGATCACCTTCCCAATCTCTGACCGGCGGGGGAGGATCGTGGGTTTCGGGGCTCGCGCGATGGGCGACGATCATCCTAAGTATCTCAACTCGCCGGAGACGGAGATCTTCACCAAGCGCGACCTCCTGTATGGGTTCCCGCAGGCGGCGGAGGCGATTCGCAAGCAGCAATCCGTCCTCGTGGTCGAGGGCTACACCGACGTACTGATGCTCTATCAGGCCGGCATAAAGAACGCCGTTGCCACCCTCGGCACGGCTACGACACCGGCTCACCTGCGAAGCCTCAGTGGCTACGCGGACAAGATCCACGTCCTCTTCGACCCCGACGACGCCGGTGAAAAAGCCATAGAGCGGGCGTCCGCCGCGGCCGCCGAATTGAAGCTGGATCTCCGGGTTCTGCGGCTTCCCGAAGACCCTGCTGACTGGCTCCTCGAGAACTCCGCCGAGGACTTCTCGAAGCTGCTCGCCAATTCGATACCGGCGCTCGAGTACGTATTCCGGCGCAAGACCGAGCGCGCTCGCGGGGCCGAAGCCGCCGAGCGGTCCCGGATCGTATCGGAGATCAAAGACCTCATAACGGAGATCGAAGACCCCGTATTTCATGGTGATGCTGTTCGGCTCGCGAGCGAAGCTCTCGGCGTGAACCCGGAAACATTGCAGCAGCGGCGTTCGCCTGCCGCGTCGAGATCCACGCGCGGCCCGGCACCCGCTGATCCCCTCCAGCGGGCCGGTCACGAGTTGCTTGCGCTCTTGCTGTCCAGGCCGGATCTCGGCGAGGAGCCCATGAAAAATGGGGTCGGAGGCCCTTCGCTGTCCGAGCCCTTTATGCTGGCTGACGAGGATTTCGCAAACGAAGATCAAACCCGGATTTTCTCCCTCCTGAAAGAGCATGCCGGACAGGATCTCGACTCCCTGATCGCCGACGAGCGCGCCCGTCCTATGATGGATCAGATCGGCGCCTTATCTTCGGCGGGAGAGAAACTTTATCCTTCGGAGGCTGCTATTCGGGAAGCCTGGCTCAGGGTCGGCATACTGAGCCACGAGCGCGCCAAACGGCAAACCCCCGACTATGACGAGAAGGATCGCATCCAGGTGGAGACCCTGAGACTCAAGGATGCTCTGCGGGCCGTCGCCACCGAGTCTTGAAGCCAGCTCTCCGCGAACGTATAATCGTCCGTAGCTTTCCCCTGTAGCTCAATTGGCAGAGCATTCGACTGTTAATCGAAGGGTTGTTGGTTCGAGTCCAACCAGGGGAGCTGGCCCGGCGCGACCGTCGCCCGGCCCCCAGGGCCCATAGCTCAGTTGGTTAGAGCATCCGACTCATAATCGGACGGTCCCAGGTTCGAGTCCTGGTGGGCCCACCCTCCCCGGTCATGACCCCAATGCCTTCAGCAAAGCTCGTGCATTAGACGCCCTCGGTCTATTTTCCGAAACCCCAACATATCGGGCCAGAAATTTCATTGCTCCCACATTTTCGACATATAGAGCGTCTACATCTATCTCCGCACAGAGCCGATCCCGCCTCCATGACCTATTTTTATAGGACCCCTAGACCCAGGGGGATAGGGTAAAACAAGATAACAGGCACAATGTAGCTCCACAAACGGCTCTGAATTGCGTCTTTTTGTCATGTATGCAAGAATCTCGGCAGTTGTGGGACGATGTGGAGCGTAGTGGG
>JACDGB010000347.1 GCA_013815485.1 Rubrobacter sp. | reverse complement strand
GCGGAGTTCACGGCCAAGCACGTCAAGGTCGTGTTGACGGGCGAGGGGGCGGATGAGATCTTCGCTGGCTACGAGTATCTGGAGGGTTTTGGGACCGAGGACGAGTTGCACGACGAGTTGATCCGGTCCATCGAGGGCCTGCACAACCTGAACCTCCAGCGCTGCGACCGCGTGACGATGGCCCACGGACTCGAAGCCCGCGTCCCGTTCCTGGAACTCGACATGATCGAACTCGGGCTCTCCCTCCCCGCCGGCTGGAAGCTGGCGAGCGAGGACCAGACCGAGAAGCGACTCCTGCGTCAGGCGTTCGACGGTTGGCTCCCGGAGGAGTTCCTGTGGCGAAAGAAGGCACAGTTCGGCGATGGCTCCGGAGCCTCCTCCGTCCTCAAGCAGCGCATGGAAGATAGCGTCACCAAAGAGGAGTTCGAGCGCGAGCGCAACGAGGTCGAGCCCACTCTGCGCACCCGCGAGGAGGCCGCCTACTACCGCATCTTCTCCGATTACCTCGGAGAGATCCAGCCCAAGAGGACCATCGGCCGCTTCGCCACCGCATGAGCTAGCGTCCGGCTCACCATCCACCGGAAGCTGGATCGGTGGTAAAAGACGCCTGTGCAAACCCCGAAGGCTATCCGCGTGAGATCACGGCGGGCCGCTGGTCTGGCGGCTCTCATGTTCGTCGTGGTGGGCCTGCTCCACGGATGCAACCTGGCGGTGGGTGAGAAGAAAACAGAGGAGTCCGATACCCGAAACCTTCCGAACGTGGTATTCATCCTCACCGACGATTTGGATACCGGGTCCATCTCGCGCATGCCAAATCTTCGGTCGCTGCTGATCGAGGAGGGCACGACCTTCGAGAACGCTTTCGTGACCGATCCTCTGTGCTGTCCGTCCCGGGCAACCATCCTGCGCGGCCAGTACGCTCACAACCACGAAATCCTGAGCAACGAACCACCCCTGGGCGGGTCCGAGAAGTTCCACGATCTGGGCCACGAGGACTCGACGATAGCTACCTGGCTGAACGAGGGAGGTTACCGGACGGTCTTTATCGGCAAGTACCTGAACGGCTACGGGTTCGGCGAGTCCGAGACGGAATACGTCCCGCCGGGATGGGACGAATGGCACGGGATAGCCGGCAACTACCTCAGCAATCGGGTGAACGATAACGGGGAGATCAAGAACTACGATCCCGAGACCCACTACTCCACCGACTTGTTCTCCGATAAGGCGGCCGGCTACATCCGCCATACGGTAGGCGAAGACGCGCCGCTCCTCTCGACCGATGAGCCGTTCTTCATGTGGCTCGGCACGAAGGCCCCGCACGAACCCGCCATCCCCGCCGCCCGGCACGAGGACGCCTTTGCGAATGCCCCGCTGCCGCGCTCGCCCTCGTTCAACGAAAAGTACATCTCGGACAAGCCGGGATGGCTGCGCGACAACCCGCCGCTGAACGCGGAGCAAATCTCCAGGATGCAGGGGCTTTACCGGAACCGTTTGAGGTCCATGCTCGCGGTGGACGAGATGATCGGAAGCCTCGTCAGCGAACTGCGAGAAGCCGGAGAACTCGACGACACCTATATCGTCTTCACCAGCGACAACGGATTCCACATGGGGGAGCATCGTCTGGGTCCGGGCAAGTGGACGCCCTACGAGGAGGACATAAGCGTGCCGCTGGTGGTGCGGGGTCCCGGCGTGCCGGCCGGTCGGAGGCTGGGCCACATGGTTCTGAACAACGACCTGGCGCCGACCTTCGCGGATCTCGCGCAGGTGGAGGCGCCGACCTTCGTGGACGGACGTTCGCTGGCGCCGCTGCTTGCGGAAAACCCTCCACCTCCGCGAGACTGGCGGCAGTCTTTCATGGTCGAGGGCGCCTTCGAGACGGCAGGGGACCTCGAATCCCCGCAGTCTCTACTGACTGGCGACCGTCCCCCGGAGGACTGGCGGTGGCAGATCGTCCTGGCTGGGGTGGAGGCGTCCAGGTACTGGGGCCGCCCCGCCTTCGAGGCGCTAAGGACGAGGGATCATCTGTACGTCGAGTACGAAACCGGAGGGCACGAACTCTACAACCTGCGGAGAGATCCCTACCAGCTAAACAACAAGTACCCGAACGCCGATCCACGCCTGCTCCAAAGCCTGGAGAAACACCTCGACACGCTACGCGATTGCCACGGATCTTTCTGCAAAACCGCTGAGAACGGCGCCGACGATATGGAATCCGGTTGATCGCTTCGCTCGCTTTGGGAGTCGGGAAAAGAAACACGATTCCCGAACCACGAACGTAGTTAATCCTTCACCCGGTTTCCGTATAACTCCGTGGTGCTGTGCTGTTTCGGAACGAGGGTCGCTCTCTGGGGCACTGCATGCGTGCTTGAGGGATGCCCTCATGCCCACGCAGCCATCCAATCTGGCGAAGTCCGTGGGGACCGCGTGCTGCTTCGCCGCGGCGTAGGTTGGTTCTAGGGCAGGTGGGTGATCGTCACGGGGCCTGACTCGGAGAGTTCGCCCAGGCTCCTGACCCGCGCCCAATCTACCTGAAGGCCGGGCTCGTCCGGGGGACCGACGCGGATACCGTCATCCCCCTCGCCCCCGGGCGCGGTCTCCTCTCTCAAGGCTTCGCTCAGGGCGACGGCCAGTTCCTGGGTGGCAGCGAGACCGAGTTCGCGGTTTTCTCCCGGTTCGGGGGCGAGCACATCCTTGTACTCGTCCGAGGGATCAAAGCCATGACGGCGGGCGAGAGCGAGCAGCCTGCGCCACTCATCGCCGGAGAACACGCTCACGCGCGGGTCTTCCACGAAATCATCAACTGGGTTCGCGGGCCTGATCTCGAAGGGCAAGCCGGACCTCCTCTCGCGTCGAATGCACGCGAAGGTTAACTTACCGGCGTTTCGCTTTCAGGTTTTCTGGCGTTTGCGGCGATCCGGAATCACCTCTACCATGACGTCCGGGTACACACTACGAGGGAAAGGACCACGCATGGAGAAGGTCATTATCAGCGCGGCGATCACGGGCGGCATGACGGTTCCGGGGCAGAGCGGGGCGATCCCGATCACACCGGATGAGATTGTGGATTCCGCCGTCGAAGCTCACGAGGCAGGCGCGGCCATCGTCCACCTTCATGTCCGAGAGCCGGCGTCCGGCAAACCCAGTTCGTCTCTGGAACTTTTCAGGGAGGTTGTCACC
>JACDGB010000346.1 GCA_013815485.1 Rubrobacter sp. | reverse complement strand
GGTCGTGTATATTCGCAAGGAGGCCGGCGGGAAGCGCGAAAAGGTCGAAGTGGAGGACGGCGCGGATCCCACGGACGCCCCGGTGGCGGTTCTGGTGAACGGCGGGACGGCATCGAGCGCGGAGATTATGGCCGGCGCCCTGCGGGACAACGACCGGGCGACGGTCATCGGCACGACTACCTACGGGACCGGGACCGTCCTCTCGGAGTTCACCCTGAGCGACGGCTCGGCTCTGCTTCTCGGTGTCGCCGAGTGGCTCACCCCGAACGGAGACTTCATCCGCGAGACGGGCATAGACCCGGATGTAAGGGTTGAGCTGAAAAAGGACGAAGAGCCGCTAGCCCCGAGCGAAGTCCGCGAGATTTCCAGGGAGAAGGCACCGGAGCGCGACGCCCAACTCTCGCGCGCTCTGCAAGAGCTACAAGAGTAACGAGACTTCGCGCCGGGTACGATATCTTTATTGGACGCTGGCAAGAATGGAGGATCATGGATCTGGCGCGTCGCATCATGCACGGAGCCCTCGGCGGTATAGCGGGCACGCTGGCGCTCACCGCGCTGCGAAAGACCCTCGCTGGGATGGGCCTCGTCCACACCACAGCTCCGGAGCAGGTCGTGGAACGGCTTGAGGATCTCGGCGTGCTTGAGGACTTATCGCCCCGGAGAAGGCTCGCCCTCACCATCATCGCCCACTTCGCCTATGGCGTGGGCTCGGGGGCCGCCTTCGCGCTCCTGCGGCGCGAGCGGGGCGACATGAAGACGGAGGCCGCCGTTGGCTCCGCGCTGGGAGTGCTCGCATGGGGAGTTGGATGGTCTAGTTGGTTGCCGCTCTTTGGGGTTCACTCCCCGCCCTGGAGACAGCAAACCCCAAAAGTGCTGTTGCCGGTCCTGGATCACGCGGTATTCGGCGCGGTATGGGGGCTGTTCTACCGGGCCTCGCGCCGGGTTTAGGTCCAGGTTATACGTTAATATGAAGTGACGAACGTGAACCATAAACCTTCGTGATTAGAGGGAGGTACGCACCTTGGGCATAGCGATAGTATCTCTGTTGATCCTGTTGGTCATCGCCGTCGTCGCAATCCCGATCCTGGCTCGCGTGCTCGGCGAGGCCGCCAGCCGGAACGCGAACCGACCTGGAGGCGAAGAGGATGCTGAAGAGGATCCGAGCCAGCAGTCCGGTCCCAACAGGGATTGAAGCCGGTCAGCAAGAACCTCGGTTAGCAATAGCTGACAAGCTGACTGGCTACTCAATCCAGCAGGTCGCGCAGCGAGGCGGCGTGGGGGCTGCTCTTTATCTTGGCGAGCGCGGTGAGCTGTATCTGACGAATGCGTTCACGGGTCACGTCGAAGCGTTCGCCGACCTCTTCAAGGGTTTTTGGCTGTCCGCCGGTGAGGCCGAAACGGTATTCGAGGACCATCCGCTCGCGTTCGGGGAGACCGCCCAGGGCTTCCTTCATGCGTGACTTCAGGAGCGATGACCTCGCAAGGTCGTGCGGGGTCTCGGAGTCCTCGTCCGCGATGAAGTCCCCGAGCTCCGAGGAGTGATCCTCGCCAACCGGAGTCTCCAGGGAGATAGAGCGGCGGGAGACGCGCTTGATGCGCGCTATCTCCTCGGCGTCGGTCTCCATGATGTTGCCCACCTCCTCGTCGGAGGGGTCACGGTTCAGTTCGGAGGCCAGGGTGCGCTGGACCCGGTAATACTTGTTGATCTTCTCGACCATGTGGACCGGGACCCGGATCGTGCGTCCCTTGTCCGCGATGGCGCGGGTGACTGCCTGGCGGATCCACCACGTCGCGTAGGTGGAGAACTTGAAGCCTTTGCGGTAGTTGAACTTCTCCACCGCCCGCATAAGGCCGATGTTGCCCTCCTGGATCAGGTCAAGCAAAGAGACGCCCCGGCTCGAATATTTCTTGGCGATGGAGACCACGAGCCGCAGATTCGCCCGCGTGAGATGGGCCCGCGCCCGCCGGTCGCCGCCCTCGATGCGGCGGGCCAGATAAACTTCCTGCGCTTTGGTGAGGAGGGGCGTCTTGCCGATCTCATCCAGGTACATCTGCACGGCGTCGCCGGTGTAGCGGGTTCGCAGGTCGCTTTCGAGCACTTCCGCGACCAACCGGGCGTCCTCCTCTTCGGCCACGGCATCGGTCAGAAACTTGGCATCCACCACCTCGACGCCGTGCTCCTTGAGGAGTCCGTAGACCTGTTGGATCTCATCGGTGGAGAGGTCCACTTCCTGAAGGAGGCCGAGGACTTCGCTGGACTCCAGTGTCCCGCTTTCCTGGCCCGCCTCGAAGAGTTCCTGGATCTCCTCTATGTCCCGCAGATCACGCTGGGGTTGCAAATTTTCCCCTTGGTCTCCTAGACTGTGACTGAAACCCTTCTGTTGCCTGCACGTAATACTATCTAAAAAAGGTCAAAGATCAATTTGACGGATGCTTTCGAGCAAAGGGAGGATGTACCATGATGGGTCTCAGAAATCTTTACCGAGTCTTCAAAGAATCCCGCAAAGCCGCCCGGAAACGAGCGACCCTGGCCGTGACAGGAAACTCACCCCGCGCTTCCGAAATAGCCGCCCTCCTGGGCGCTGAGCGTGGATCGCTGGGCGCGGAGGTCATCCTCCGCGTCCCCGAAGGCGGCGGAAGGCTGACGCTCTCCGGCCAGGCCGTCGAAGACCCTGATGACCTGGAACTCTCCGCCGTGCGCGAAGATGCCGTGCGGGAGGAACTGGTGCCCCGCATCGTGCGGGCTTTGGAGGACGAGTACATGATCCCACTCGGCCGGGGCTATCCTGTCTTCCGGCGGGCGGTGTGCGAGGAGATCATCTACAAGAATGCCAGGGAGAACGCGGTGATCGGGGCGCTCCCGATCCCCGGCGCGGATATGCCGGTAATGACGGCCAACCAGGGCCGCATGGTCCTTAGCATCGCCTCCGTCTACGGCGAAGACCTCTCCCTGGAGCGCGCCCGCGAGATGCTCGGGGTGCTGGCGGCTGGCTTCGGGCTGCGCGCCTTGAGCCGACAGGTGGTGAAGCTCGTACCGGTCGGAGGGTGGGCGGCGGCCGCGGCCATCGGGTACGCGGGCACGATCACGATGGGCCGGGCCACCGTGCTCTACTTCGAGCGCGGCGGTCAGCAAGTGGGGCAGAAGGAGATGGCCGAGATCCAACGCCGCGCCACCGAGGAG
>JACDGB010000345.1 GCA_013815485.1 Rubrobacter sp. | reverse complement strand
GGCTACGCTTTCGCGTGGGCGGACGCCAGGATCCCGGCGGCGTCCGCGGCGCGCAGCGGGCGGCTGAGAAAAAAGCCCTGGCCGAGGTCGCAGTCCAGGTACTTGAGGTAGTCGAGTTGTTCGCGGGTCTCAATGCCCTCGGCGACCACCCTAAGCCCCAGGGCGCGGGGAAGCGAGATCATGGTCTCCACGATGGCGCCCGAGTCGTCCGCGCCCAACCCCAACCCGTTGACGAAGGAGCGATCTATCTTCAGGAAGTCAACGGGGAAGCGCCGCAAGTAGGCGAGCGAGGAGTAGCCGGTCCCGAAGTCGTCCACGGCGAGCTTCACGCCCAACTCCTTGAGGCGCACGAGGGTCTTCAGGGTGGCCTCGACGTCGTCCATGAGGACGCTCTCGGTTATCTCCAGCGTGAGGTAATTCCGGGGCAGACCGCTCTCCCGGCCGGGCCAGCGCAAGACCGGCATACGGAGCGGACGCAGGGCATCCAGCACGTCCTGGCGGTAGCCATGCTCGTCGCTAAGACCAGAGCCCTCATCGAAGATACCACCGTAGATGCACCGCCCGAGGTGTTCGATAAAGCCGCCGAAGACCCGACGGTCAAGCGTGCCGATCCCACGTTCGAGGTCTACCGTGATCTTCGCCAAATCGTTCCTTCCCCCATTGCCATGCCTAGTCCCGCCTACCCGAACGCTAGTATGCCCGAATGCAGCAAGATATGCTCGCCACCATATGCGGATGTCTCCCAGAAATCAGCCGAGAGGTGCGCGGCGTCGAGCGGCAAGGGCCGCCGGCGGGCTTTGGTACTCCTGGCGGTATCCACCGCGACGGGCCGGGTACGGATGATGCCGGTCATGAAACTGCCTCCTCTATCCGGCGCGATGGAACGCCTTCACGAAGACCGCCGTCAATCAGGATTTTTCCGGCGATGAAGAAGCCGAACTACATCTTCTGCGAAGATAGCTTCGGAGTCGTCCTGGGGCGCGTAGCCGATAACCTTCCGCGCATTGGTGATGCTCCAGAATTTGCGTGCGTTGTCCGAGACGCCGTAGAAGATGTGGAACGGGACGCCATGCTCGTCCTCGATGTCCGGCGTCTCCACGGATTTGCAAAATAGCTGTTGCATGTCTCGCTCGCTGATGTAGCCGGCCAACTCGCGGACGTAGCGTTCGGGCAGCTCGTCCACGAAATCGTCGGCATCTATCTGACGCGGGACGACTATCCGGATTTGGACAACCTCCAGCTTGCGACCCAACGACCCGCAGGCGTACAGGAACCCGAGCGGCTCCCAGGCAGCTTTCGCCCATCCATAAAAATTGTTCGGGCGCGGATAGTCCTCCGGGCTGACGCGGTCCTTGAGACCGGCGTAGTATGGCTGCTCGTACCATTTGGCGGCCTGGTTGGTGCTGGCGGCGACTACCCGGTTCGCTCCGTTCTCCATCGAGAGCCGGTAGACGCGGTGCATCATGTCCAGGTTGCGCCGCTCGCCCTCATAGAGCGAGGCGAGGTCATCTCCCTCCGGTTTGAGGTGGCCGCAATGGACCACCACGTCCGCCCAATCGAAGAGTGGTTCGAGGTCAGCGTCTGTATCCGAGAGGAGATCCACCACCTCGACGCCCTCGACCCTTTGCCCGGAGCCATCCTCATTGCGCACGTCGAGGAGCCGGAGGTCGTAGCGTTCGCGGAAGGCTAGCAGCAACTGGCCGGCTATGTATCCGGTCGCGCCCGTCAGGAGAACCTTCGGTTTCGCTTCAGCCATTTTGCCCTCCTACCAGTTGTGATGGACTTCCGGACGGATGGCGGAGTCGTAGATCTCGCGTGCGCGATCCATCGTCTCGCCGGAGAGCGGGGGCATTTCGTCGGCGGCCAAGTTGTCTTCGGCCTGGGAGGGACGCTTGGCGCCGGGGATGGCGCAGGAGACGGCGGGGTGCATCAGGATCCAACGCAAGGCGAACTGCGCCAGCGTGTAGCCCTCGGGGACGAGTTTCTTCAACTCTTCGGCTGCTTCGAGGCCCTGCCCGAAGGGGACGCCAGCGAAGGTCTCACCCTTGTCGAAAGCGGCCCCCTCGCGGTTGAAGTTGCGATGATCGTTATTCGGGAACTCGCGGCCCGCGTTCATCTTGCCGGAGAGGAGACCGCTGGCTAACGGGACTCGGGCGAGGATTCCTATGTTCTTTTCCTCAGCTAGCGGGAAGAAATCTTCGGCTGGTTTCTGGCGGAAGAGGTTGAAGATGATCTGGACGGTCGCAACGCCAGGATACTCAAGCGCCATCCGCGCCTCCTCGACCTTCTCCACGCTGACCCCGAAATGCTTGATCTTCCCATCCCGAACGAGCCGGTCCAGCGCCTCGAAAGTATCGTCCTGACGATACGCCTCCGTCGGCGGACAATGCAGTTGCAGGAGATCCAGAGCCTCGACATCCAAGTTTTCCAAACTCCGCTCCACGAACGCGGAGATGTTCTCGTGATTGTAGCCTTCCGCCGTATGCGGATCGAGGCGCCGGCCCGCTTTTGTGGCGACGAATAGTTCGTCTCCAGGACGGTCTTTTAGCAAACGCCCGATCAACTTCTCGCTGCGACCGTCGCCATATACATCGGCGGTATCGAGGAAGTTGACGCCGAGGTCCACGGCGCGGTTCAGGGTGGCGTAGGAGTCTTCGTCCGGCACATCGCCCCACTCGCTCCCGAACGCCCAGGTGCCGAGGCTGATCTCCGATACCCTCATGCCAGTCTCGCCTAATTGTCGGTATTTCATAGCTTTTCCTCTCTAATCTTCGAGTCCATTGCGCTCGATGACTTCTTTGTACCAGCGGGCGCTCGCCTTCGGAATACGCCGCTGCGTTGGGTAGTCCACGTACACGATCCCGAACCGCTTGGAGTACCCTTCGGCCCACTCGAAGTTGTCCAGAAACGACCACACCATGTACCCGCGCAGGTCCACGCCCCGCTCCATCGCAGCATTCACCGCCCGAAAGTGCGAATCAAGATAGGAGATGCGCTCCTCGTCCTTGACGTTGCCCTCCGGGTCAACGTAGTCGTGGACGGCGCGACCATTCTCGGTGACGTAGATGGGAATTTCAGTGTACTCGTCCTTGAGCCGGACGAGCATCTCCGTCAGCCCATCCGGCTCGACGGGCCAGCCCATCGCGGTCTTCTCCGCGAGATGCGGGATGATTGGCCTGGC
>JACDGB010000344.1:1065-3192 GCA_013815485.1 Rubrobacter sp. | reverse complement strand
TCTTGAGGGACGTGGCCCGCCTGGCGGCGGCTGGGGCAGCGGTGCGCGTGCTGCGCCACCCCGCTGGCGTCGGCAGCCTCGCCGGAACCGCGGGCGACCGGCGGGGGGCCGTGCAGTGAACTCTCCGGCTGTTAGGATCCCGCTGTATGTGGCGGCGCTGGCTACTGGCGGGGCTTTCGGCATTTTGTTCACCGGCGAATCGTATGGCGATTTCGCTGTCTCGGACGTGATGGCGGATCGGATGGGCGCCTTCTTCACGATGCTGGGGGCTGCGCTGGTGGCGCTGCTCGTTGGCTCATCGGGCCGCTACCGTTTCGTGCTCATCCTTCCTGCCACGGCGGCGTATACGCTGCTCGTGGTGTATGGGTGGCCGCCGTTTACGTTGCGGGGTTGGCGCGATTTGTTCTGGGAGATCGGGAACGACGTTTACGAGTCGGCTGGCGTCATGTATCTCCAGCCGGTGCCTTATGATCTGGCGCCGGGGATCTTCGTTTTCCTGATACCGGCTGTCATGACCGTGGTGGCCTTCGCGGTCTCCGCCACGCTCTACGAGGAGAGCCCGGTCATCTCGGTTGCCGTTCTCGGCCTGACGATAGGCGTCCTCTCCACCGTATCCGTCGAGATCGGGGCCGGCCCGTACTTCGCTTTCTTCCTCGTCTCCGCCGTGGCCCTGCTGCTCGCATCGGGTTCCTCTTCAGTCTTGCCTCGTCCCGGCGTTGTAGTCGGGGTGGTCGTGATCGCGCTCGCGCTCGCGGCCCCGAAAGCGCCACTTTCTGGGACGACAGTGAGCGGTGGGATCATTGACTGGACCCGCATCGGGACCGGGGGGACCAGCCAGCTAAACGTGCAGGCCGACGTGGGAGATTACCTGACTTCCGGGCGGGACGCGGAGCTGCTGCGGGTAGAGAGCGAGGAGCCGCTGCTGTGGCGCGCGGGAACCCTCGACTTCTTCGACGGCTTCCAGTGGCACGACACCACGGAGCCCGAGGAAGGATACGGCGAAGAGGTGGGATTTGGCGTGGAGATGCGCACCGTGAGGCAGGACGTCGAGGTATTGGAAGCCCAGACCGATCGCGTCTTCGGAGGGTACAGGATCGCCGCTACGTCGCTGGACTACGCCGAGAAGAACACCGACGGTTCGTGGTCCGTGGATGAATCCTTCGAGGAGGGCGATTCCTACCGGGTCTTCTCGGAGATACCGCAGCCCACGGAGGCGCAACTCCGGAGCGCCGGCTCGGACTATCCGGCCTCCGTCCGGAAGAAGTTCCTCCAACTCCCGAACAGCACGCCACAGGTAGTCGCCGAGCGGGCGCGGGAGATCGAGGGCCGCTACGACCCGGCCACCCCCTACGACCGGGCACGGGCCATCGAGCGTTACCTGCGCTACGACGGCGGCTTCATCTACAACCTCGACGTCAGCTATCGGCGGGCGGACACGGCGGTGGAGGAGTTCCTCGGCGAGGGCAAGCAAGGTTTCTGCACCCAGTTCGCCACCTCGATGGCGCTCATCGCGCGGGAAATGGGTCTGCCCTCGCGGGTGGTCTACGGGGCCACGCCGGGCGAGGAGGTCGGGACGGACGAGTACGTGGTCACCGGCCAAAACATGCACACTTGGGTCGAGATCTACTTCCCCGGCGTCGGGTGGTACCCGATGGACCCCACCCCCGGCTTCTCGATCCCCACCGCCATGCAACAGAACGCCGCGCCCCAGGTTTCCCCCGCAACAGGGCAGTTCGGCCAGGATCAGGTGGCTCGGCAACTGCAAAACCGGGCGGAACAACCCGTCGAGGAATCCCCCGAGCGCCGGAACACGCCGAACACTGAGAGAAGCCCGGACGGAGACCCCCAGCGGATTCCGGCGTGGCCGTTCGTCGTGCTTGGCGGCGTGTTGCTCGTGGCCGCCGTGCCGCTCCTCAAGCGCGCTCTCCTCGCCCGCGGACGCCCCGAGGATTTGTACAGGGATCTCGTGGGGCGTTTGCGGGACGTGCTGCCGCCCGGACGCGCCGCCCTCGCTGGCTCGCCCGCGCTCACCCCGACGGAGCGGGTGATGCTCCTCGCCGGGGCGGCGGGCGTCGAGGAAGAGCCGTTCGAGGCGTTTGCCCGCGCGTACTCGGGACACCTCTACTC
>JACDGB010000344.1:0-1055 GCA_013815485.1 Rubrobacter sp. | reverse complement strand
CCTCTACTCGGTCCGCTCAGGCGAAGGCCGCCAGCTACCGATCGCGCACCGGAGAGCCGTTCGGGCGTTCGAGAAGCTGCCTGCGTGGCGGCGGGCGCTCGCGGCGGTGAATCCATCATCGCTCGTGGCGCGGGCGGGACGGAGCATGGCGGCGGCGAGGGGGAGGATCGGCAAATCATCGCGGGGGATGAGCGAGAGGCTGCGCCGAAAGCTCCGTGAAAGACTCAAGGAAAAATCCCGACGTTGAACTGTGGACGGGACGATGTAATAATTCCGGTATTCAGCAAATCAAAAGCAACAGCATTTTTTGGGAGGTGCTGATGGACCAGAAGCAGGCGACGACCATACTCTCCATCACGGACAACGCGGCGGAGAAGGTTAGGACGCTCATGGAGCAGGAGGGCGAGGAGGATCTGGCTTTGAGGATCGGGGTCCGCCCCGGCGGATGTTCCGGTTTTCAGTATTCCATTTACTTTGACGACGAGATAGCCGACGACGACGAGACCTTCGAGGCAAAGGGCGTCAAGATCGCCATAGACGCGATGAGCGTTCCTTACATCATGGGCTCCGAGTTCGACTACGTGGATGGCCTCATGGGCGCGGGCTTCGCCGTCAACAACCCCAACGTGCAGGGCGGCTGCGGCTGCGGCAGTTCCTTCACCTGCTAGACCACGGACAAAGCAGTAATTCAGAGCCCGGGGCTTCACGCTCCGGGCCTTTCTTTTGCGAGGCGGTAATGTGGAGATAGACCGAATAGACCACATCGTTCTGACGGTATCTGATGTGGAGGAGACCGTCCGTTTCTACTCGGAGGTTCTCGGGATGCGGGCCGTCACGTTCGCGGAGGACCGCCGGGCGCTCGCTTTTGGTGGGCAGAAGATCAACCTTCATAAGGCCGGGCGGGAGTTCGAGCCGAAGGCTCCGCGCTCCGCGCCGGGCTCGGCGGACTTCTGCCTCATCACCCTGACCTCCTCGAGCAGATCCTCATAGTGGTAGTCGGTGTAACCCTTGTCGGCGTGGACAGTCGCTCCTTCGGGCAAGTCCAGATCCATCTC
>JACDGB010000343.1 GCA_013815485.1 Rubrobacter sp. | reverse complement strand
CCCATCCTGGGCAAGACCCAGAAGTCCTTTGTCCTTGTCCGCAGGCATGTGGTCTTCTCCTCCCGTCGCTTCTCCGCGAGATCTCCGGTGTCCTTCCGCCGACGGCTAGCTCAAGAGATCCTTGAGGTTGCCCTTCTTCTCTTTGGCGCGGCCCCGGCGCTGGTCCGAGCGGCCCTCGGATTTCTTGCTCTTGTCTCCGGTCAAGGCGCCGCCGGCTTCCTTCATCTTGCCCTTCGCCCGATCCATCGCCCCTTCGTCCTTGTCCTGCCCGCTGCTCTTCCCCACCATGTTTCCTCCTTCTGTCCGGTTGGTCTGCGCTGGATCCCGATGCTCTCGAACAATGCCGCGTCCAACCTCCCGCATCTCGCTACCGTTTCTACTTGCTCAGACAAGGACCGAGCCAAAATGGTTACGGCTTGCCACAAGGCGGGCCTCGTCCGGTTGTCTGCTGACTGTCAGGAGTCCTGCTGCTGTTGTTGCCGCTCTATCTCTTCCCATACCAGGTCTCCGGCCTCCCGCAGCATCTTGATCGCTTCGGTCTGGCCGGGGCTGCTGAGTTCCAGCATGTTCTGCACTTTCCTGATATCCGTCAGGGCGCGACCCATCTTCTGCGCGGGGCTTGGCTGCTGCTGTTGTCCGCCTTGTTGCTGGCTGCCCTGCGTCACGGGTTCCCCTTTCGCTCGGCCTCCGAAACCTTGTGAGGGCTTTTACCCGGTGCATACAAAAGTTACACTACGCGTGGCCCGCCTATTGCTGGAGTTTACTCTTGGGAATGAGGGGCACGAAGATCCGGGAGATGGTGAGGCGAGGAAGGCGACGAGTGGCTAGCCAGGAATACAACGAAGAGCAAGAGTCCTCGCGGCGCGAGGAGCCGGGCGAGGAGCAAGCCGCGCAGTCCGGCGACCCTGACGTTCTGCTGGACATCCCGGTGCTCAAGGTAGAGGAGATCGACCTCGAAGTCGATGACTTGAGAGCCCACATTTCGGTAAGGGCCGACCTCGCCAACCTCGTGAACATAAACATCGGGGTGGACGCCTACCTGAACCACCTCAAGCTCCGCATCAAAGGCGTCGAAGCGCAAGTGCAACTGAAGGTGAGGCTGGACAAGATACTCGGCACCATCGAACGGGCTCTGAGCGCCATCGAAGCGAACCCGGACCTCCTGAATCAGCAGACCCGGAAAGAGGAATCCGGCGACGGATCCGGCGTCCAGAACGCCGAAAGCTCCGATGACACCGCGAAACAGATGCAGCCCCCGATGCCAGGCATCTCCGACACCGCCGGACCTCCGCCGGAATTGGAAGAAGGCGGCGAGTCGGGGGATGACGACACCGGCGAAGTTCAGGCGACGGACGCCGCTTGGCGCAAGGCTAGAGAACTGGGCGTTGATCTCACGCTGGTCGAGGCCACGGGCTCCGGGGGCCGCATCCTGATCGGAGACGTGAAGAAGGCCGCTGACGGCTGACGACCGTCCACCTTCGTGCATCGCAGGGATTACAATATGCGAAGCGAGGTCGGGAGGTAAGGGTGGCCGGTGGAAACTTCAAGCGCAGTTCGGCGGAGATAATCGCTGGCCTGCTCTCCGATGAGAAGGTGAAGCGTGTCAGGGAATATGTCCGGGGCGAGGAGTTCAAGGCCGACAGGGAGCGCATCCGGCGAAGTGCCGCCGACCGCCTGAAGGACGTGCGAAAACGCTACGGTTCGAAGAAGCGCACCCCGGAGGCCGCCGCCCGCGAAAGGACGCTCACCCTGCGCCTGGCGGAGGTCGAGGCCGAGGCGGCGGACATACGCATACGCCTCTCCGAACTGCTGGAGGAGGAAGGGAAACTTCGTAGCGAGCTGGAAGAATTGTAAGCTCCAGGCCCGCAGCGGATTCCAGAATCCCTTACTCGCGCTAGTATGCTACTGATTGTTCGGGCTTGTGATCCGGAGCCTATTCGTGTAAAAAGTGGGCTACTTTTGTGTCCCGCATCGTAGGAGGCGATTTGGCAACTCTGGGAATCGGTCTTTATGACCCTGCATTCGAGCACGATGCTTGCGGCCTCGGGTTCGTGGCGCGGGTAGACGGGCGACGTACCAGGGAGACCGTCGAGGAGGGATTGGAGATCCTCCGCAACCTCGCCCACCGGGGCGCGAGCGGGAGCGACCCGGATACCGGCGACGGGGCTGGGCTTTTGATCCAGATCCCGGACGCCTTCTTCCGCCGCGAATGCAAGGAACTCGGCATCGAGTTGCCGCCGCCCGGTGGTTACGGAGTGGGCGTTCTCTTCGAATCCCCGGAGGATGACGGACTCGATCCCAAGAACATTTTGGGCCGGATAATCGAGGAAGAGGGACAAAAACTACTCGGGTTCCGGGACGTGCCCGTGGAGCCGGAGGCGGCCGGAAGGATGGCGCGGGATGTGATGCCGCGCTTCCGGCACTTCTTCGTGGAGAACCGAGCCGGGAGCGAGGCGGACTTCGAGCGGAAGCTGTACGTGATCCGCCGCCGTCTGCATAACGTGGTGGAGAATTCGCCCCGCTGTTACGTGGCGAGTCTCTCTTGCCGGACTATCGTATACAAGGGTCTTTTGAAAGGCGATCAAGTCCCCAACTTCTACCCGGACCTTCGGGACCCGGCCATGAATAGCGCCCTCGCCCTGGTCCACTCGCGCTTCTCGACGAATACGCTTGGTTCCTGGGAGCTGGCGCATCCTTACAGGTACATGTCGCACAACGGTGAGATCAACACCCTGCGCGGCAACGTGAACTGGATGCGCGCCCGCGAGAGTCGGCTGGAATCAGACCTCTTCGGGGACGACATAAGCAAGCTCTCGCCCGTCATCGCCCCCAACCAGAGCGACTCGGCCGCCTTCGATAACGCACTGGAACTTCTGTATCTGGCCGGACGAGATCTGCCGCACGCGGTCGCCATGATGATCCCGGAAGCCTGGGAGAACGACGAGTTGATGGACGCCGAGCGCCGGGCCTTCTATCAGTACCACAGCGCTATCATGGAGCCGTGGGATGGACCGGCCGCCGTGGCCTTCACCGACGGGCGTTCCATCGGGGCGACCCTGGACCGCAACGGACTGCGGCCCGCCCGTTACTCCGTCACCCGTGACGGTCGCGTCGTGATGGCCTCCGAGGACGGCGCGCTTCGCGTCCCCGCCGAGGATGTCGTGGAGCGGTGGCGGTTGCAGCCGGGGAAGATGCTCATAGTG
>JACDGB010000055.1 GCA_013815485.1 Rubrobacter sp. | reverse complement strand
GAGCTTTCCACTACACATGGTGTGAGACCATCTGGCAATCAGAATGAGAAAAAGCAAGTTGGCACAAGGGTTTCCACTTCAGCGCGAGAAGAGTTGATCGAAATAGCCGCCGACTCCCACGTTATAAGAAGCGAGGAACCACCGTATGGCGGTACTGGGAAGACGATAGCCCGAGTTTCCTATGAGGTCTTGGCAGAAAACCCATACGTATTCAGCGAACCAGAATTCTACCATGAAGTTCATGTTATTCGACGCAAGCGCCCCGACCTCAGGATAGAAAGCTACAACATCAAAAAATTGGCGCTCGTCAAAAATTTTGGCTGGGGTATCCATCGCAACAAGGATGGGAAGCTGGCTCTGGTACCTTGCGAATCAGAGAGATATAAAGAACTACTCGCAGACCAGTTGGTAAAGAAGACGAAGGCATACAGAAACCGATCATCCACAAGAACGGAATAGTAGACAAATTGGACTCGTTCGTCACTTGGCGACGGCGTAGGCTGGGATAATGCGATCATCATTGTGCGCAGGTCCATCTTGACCTCTCGAATGGACCTGCGCACGCCTTGCGTTACGGTCTCGCGGTTAGCTTGGCGCTATCGCGGGTTGCTCCATGCCGTGCAGGCGCAGGAGGTTGGTGCCCAGGATCTTGCGCTTCGCTTCCTCGGTGAACGGAGGGACGCCGTAGCCCGTGTGCATCATCTCGGGGATCTCGAAATCCATGAACTTCTCTATCGCCCATTGCGGGGTAAACACCGGCGTCTCGGAGCCCCAGACGATCTTGTCTTCGCCGGCCCAGAACAGGAGCTTGCCGAGGATCTCGGCGAACTGCATGGGAGCGCGGTCTATGAGGTTGATCGTCGCGGCGATAGAAGCGTAGAGGTTGGGCCAGCGGATTAGCTGGTAGAGCACCTCGTCCAGAAAGGGCATCCCGACGTGGAAGATGACGAAGTTGATGTCCGGGAAGTGCTCGGCGCAACCATCCATGTCCCAGGTCTGCAGGTGCTCGATGTGCTGCGGGCCGAGCGGGATCCCTTTGTGTACACCGGCGAGGTTGATGTCCAGCTCGAGCATCTTCTCGAATATGGGGAAGGCGATCTTGGGGTCGTCCATCCGCCACGCGACCTGCTCGCCGTAGTCGTAGCGGGTGTTGTAGAACTTGAACGCCTTCGCCCCGTACTCCTTGACCTGAACCTCCATCAGGTCGAGTGCCTTCCGGCCCTCCAGCGGGTTCACGGTCCCCCAGAAGACGAATTTATCCGGGTAGCGTTGCGCAAGCTCCGCGCACTTCTCCCACGAGGAGAGCCCGTCCGCGAACATGTCCGTTAGCGGCAGCGGCATGGAGACGCACAGGTCCACGTCGGAATCGGCGATGAGCGATGCGATGTCCTCGACCGACCAATCGCGCTTCCACTGCTCGGGCGTCCAGGGGGTCAGATCCGGCGGGGTGAGCGCCTGGTTGAAACCGAACAGGTGGTCGCTGAACATCTGTCCGGCCTTGCCGAAGGTGTTCTCCGGGCTGAAGTTGAAGGGGTGCGCAACCCCGTCGAAAACGAACGCATCACGGATCATCTCGTCACCTCCCGCGCGCCTTCGGCGCGTCTCTGCCTGCTCGCCAACGCTCTCTCCCTCGCCTCGCGGATAAAGGCTTCCCGATCCGCCACCGCTGCGGGCGGCGGCAACCACCGCAGCTTCTCGCGGGCCGGCTCGGAGAGCCGATCCGGACTCCAGACCTTATCCCAGACTATCTCGACCCTCGCGCCCTCCACCTCCGGCAGCGACTCGACCTTGTCCTGGATCATGCTCAACAGGTCCACCGCGAACGGGCACCAGCCGGAGGTCAACACCAACTCGACCTTCGCCCCCTCGCCGTCAAGCTCGACGGACTCGATCAAACCCATGTCCACGACGGATATCTCTTTTTCCTTGCAACAGGGATCGTAGACCGTGCGCAGCGCGTCGAGGACGACTTCGGATACTTCGGACGAAGGCTCCCCGGCGTCAGCGCGATTCGATGCTTCGATCATGCTCCTCCTTTCCCCGAGTCCGAGAAGCGGACCCAATACCATGCTTTCCCTTGCCGAATGGTAACCGCATGGAAGATCAGGAGCAACCAGGCAAGATGGATCTCCAACGCCGGCCGGAGACGCGGCGATGCGCGACCCATCGCTGATTGAATATGCCCGCGACGTTCATCCGGCGCAGGCTCTCCGAAGGGCGTCTCCGGTCCCTGACGCCACGGGAGGCCGAAGTGCTTCGGCTCATGGCCCTAGGTTATACGAACCCCCAGATCGCCCGTAAATTCGAGTTCAGCGTCGGCACGGCCAAGCTCCACGCGCAACACATCTACGCCAAGCTCGGAGTCTCCGACCGTACCCACGCCGCCGCCCGCGCCGTCGAGATGGGGCTGACGACCCCTCTGTGAGAAATCCACGTAATTGAAAACCCCGAGAGAGGCTAAAATAGAGGCAGGAAAGGTTTCCAGCGAGAGGAGAGAGGGATGCCCGAAGGCGAAGCGGAGCGGAGGTCTTCTTGGGATCGGCTGTTCGCCAGTTCCGGGGAGTCGGAGAGCGAGCGACGAGTTCTCGAGTACATCATCCACCGCATGAACGAGGATGGGCACCTGCGGGACGTGGTCCAGGAAGAGTACGTCCGCAGAAACCTCACCGAGTCCCAGAGACAGGACATCGTGAGCAACCCCAGACTACTCGAGGCCGCCCACGAGCGGCTTCAGAAGGCGTTCCGTTCCGGGGAACTCGACCCGAACAGACGCCCGGAGTAGTACCCTGGCCGCGTCTCAAGCTGTATAATTTCCGGGTTGCGAGCTTTTATATTCCCGGGAGGGTGGATGCCGATCTACGAGTACAAGTGCGATAATGGACATCTCTTCGACGTGATGCAGAAGATGTCCGAAGATCCCCTAGCCGCCTGCATCGAATGCGGCGCGCCGGTGAGGAAGGTCATGCACCCCGTCAACATCTCGTTCAAGGGCTCCGGCTTCTACTCCACCGACTACAAGAACGGCAGCCGCTCCGAAAAGATGGAGAAGTCCGAGAAGAGCGAGAAGTCCGAGTCCTCGGGCAACGGCGACTCTGGTTCCTCGGACAAAGCCTCATCCGATAAAAGCGGCAAGGAATCCGGCGCCTCCTCCGAGAAGACCGCGAAGAAGCAGGACTGAAAGTGTCCCCGAGAGCGGCGGATACCGGGCGCGGAAGAGATGAGCCGGGAGGGCTCGCTTTGCGGCTTGCGCGGGCCGCCGTCCTCGGCGTCACGCTCCTCTTCGTCCTCGCCGCGCTCACCGTCTCCTCCGCGCTCGTCGTCTACACCGCCTGGCTCCACCACCTGCGCGAAGGCGCCTTCGCCCTCATCTTCGCCGTCCTCTCCGCCCAGATAGCCCTCAATTGGCTCCTCTGGCGCGATGAGGAGGAATAGCCAATAGCCGGTCAGCACTTCAGCTAGTCAGCACTTCAGCATTCTGGTTTTCGTCCGGATCATGCGCCGCTTCGCGCCGCTGATCCCCCGACCGTCCAGGAGTTCTTTCTGACAAGTTCTCATTGAAAAGTCCTGCAAATTGAACCTCAAGTTCTGGTACAGGTAGCCTGGACAATATCCTCCCGTTTCCCGTATAGTGACTTTCGTCCGGGATGGACGGGAGAATGGGCGACTGGCGGCGTCATCTTTTGAGGCGTCGCTGGGAGTCTGTGAGAGATTTGGGGGAGAGCTTGACGGTCACGCCATTCGCGCATCTGCACTGCCATTCGGAGTACTCGATGCTCGATGGGGCGAGCCGGATCCGCGACCTGATCTCCTTCGCCAAAGACCAGAATATGCCGGGCCTCGCACTCACCGATCATGGCGTGATGTACGGCGCAGTAAAGTTCTATAAAGAAGCAACGAACGCCGGCATAAAACCCCTCCTGGGCTGCGAAGTGTATGTGACGGCGGATCGTCACGACCGCAGTCGCGCCCCGTACTATCACCTCACGCTCCTTGCGCGCACCGCCGAAGGCTACAAGAACCTCATGAAGCTCTCCACTTGCGGTTTCCTCGAAGGCTTCTATTACAAGCCTCGGGTGGATATAGAGATGCTGAAAAAGCTCGGAAAGGGCATCATCTGTCTCTCCGGCTGCCTCTCCGCCGAGGTGCCGACCCGGATACTGGAAGGCCGGCCCGATGCGGCGCGTGAGCGTTTGCTCGAGTATGCGGAGATCTTCGACGCCGTGTACCTGGAGATGCAGGACCACGGGATCCCCGAGCAGCGGCGAGTGAACGAGGGCATCATCCGGCTGCACGAAGAGACTGGCATTGACCTCGTCGCCACCAACGACTCGCACTACACCGCCCGCTCCGATGCCAGGATGCACGACGCGCTGCTGTGCATCGGGACGGGCAAGTTCATGAGCGACCCCAACCGCATGAAGTTCTTCGGCGAAGAGTTCTACGTCAAGGACGTCGAGGAGATGGCCCGTATCTTCCCCGATCATCCCGAGGCTCTGGAGAACACCCTCAAGGTCGTCGAGAGCGTCGAGGATATCGGGATGGAGCTTGGCAAGACGAGGTTGCCGAACTTCCCGAAGCCGCAGGGGTACACGGCAGATGCGTATCTGCGGGAGCGGTGCGAGGAGGGATTGAAAAACCGGTACGGTTCGCGGGCAAAAGAACCCGAGATCCAACGTCGGCTTGACTTCGAGCTTCAGACCATTGGCAACATGGGGTTCGCGGACTACTTCCTGATCGTTTGGGACTTCGTGAGGTATGCGAAGCAACGCAAGATCGCGGTCGGCCCCGGTCGTGGATCGGCGGCTGGCTCCATCGTCGCGTACGCACTGGAGATCACGGACCTCGATCCCTTGCAATATTCGCTGCTCTTCGAGCGGTTCTTGAATCCGGATCGCATCAGCATGCCGGACGTGGACATAGATTTCTCCGTCTCCGGGCGGGCCGAAGTGATGCGCTACGTCACCGAGAAGTACGGCGGGCACGAACACGTAGCCCAGATCATCACGTTCGGGACGATTGGCGCGAAAGCCGCGATCCGGGACTCCGGTCGTATCTTTCAGTACCCGTACTCCGAAACCGACAAGCTCGCCAAGTTCATCCCGGATAAGCCGGTCGGAACCACCCTGCGCGACGTACTGACACCGGGTGATGACGGTCTCTACGTCGCCGGAGAAAAGCATCCGGGGGCGGCCCGCGACATCATGGATTTCGTTCAACGGAACGAGGGCGGGAAGAAGGTCCTCGATAACGCCTTCGAGATAGAAGGCTTCGCCCGTCACGCAGGGACCCACGCCGCCGGGGTGGTGATCTCCGAGCAGCCATTGACGGATATTGTGCCGCTCCAGCGCATAGCGCGGGACGAGAACTCCGTGATGGTCCAGCATCCGATGAGTGATGTGGAGGCGCTCGGGTTGCTGAAGGTGGACTTCCTGGGGCTCAGGAACCTCGATGTGATCGAAGAGACGCAGGCGACCATCCGCGAGGCGACGGGCGAGGAGTTGGACATAGCCGGTATTCCCCTCGATGACCCGAAGACGCTCGGGCTTTTCGCCAGGGGCGACACTTTCGGGGTCTTCCAGTTCGAGTCGAGCGGTATGCAGCGGATGCTCCAGGAGGTGCGTCCCGACCGCTTCGACGACCTCGTGGCCCTGAACGCCCTTTATCGCCCCGGCCCGATGGACTACATCCCAACCTTCAAAAAGGGCAAGCACGATCCCGAGAGCGTCGAATACCTCGACGAGCGATTGAAACCCATCCTGGAGCCGACGTACGGCGTCGCCGCCTATCAGGAACAACTCATGGAGATCTCCAAGTTGCTCGGCGGCTTCACCCCCGGCGAGGCCGATACGCTCCGCAAGGCCATCGGCAAGAAGAACGTCAAGCTCCTCTCGCCGCTGAAGGATAAGTTCACGGATGGATGCCGCGACAACGCCGTCGCGCCGCGCGTCGCCGAAGAACTATGGAACTGGATGGAGAAGGCTGGGGGCTATTCGTTCAACAAGAGTCACTCGGCCTGTTACTCGTTCCTGGCGTTCCAGACGGCGTACCTCAAGGCCCATTATCCGCAGGCGTACATGGCGGCCCTGATGAGCAGCGTCATGAATACCAAAGACCGGGTGCCGCAGTACGTGGCGGAGGCGCGGGCGATGAAGATAGAGGTGATGCCGCCTGATGTGAACGAGTCGGGCAGACGCTTCACCGTGGTGGGAGACACCATCCGCTTCGGGCTCTCGGCGGTCAAGAACGTCGGGGAGAATACGGTCGAGGCGATCATCGCCGCCAGGGAGGAAGATGGTTCCTTCACTGATGTCTTCGATTTCTGCGAGCGGGTTGATTCGAAGACTTACAACAAGCGGACGATAGAATCTCTCATCAAATGCGGGGCTTTCGACTTCTCCGGGACTTCGCGCGCGGCCATGATCTCGGTCCACGCCAAGGCCGTCGAACGCGCGGCCCGAAGCCTCAAGGACGCCAACGACGACCAGTTCTCGATGTTCGCGGCGGAGGAGATAGCGCCACCGAAACCGGAGATACCGAACCTGGAAGACGACCGCCGCGAGAGGCTGGAGTGGGAGAAGGAGGCTCTTGGCCTCTTCGTCTCCGATCATCCGCTGCGCCCCGTCCTCCACAAGCTGGGCAAGCACGTCAACACGACCGTCTCCGACCTCGACGGCTGCCGCGACGGGGCAGTGGTGTGGGTCGGGGGGCTTGCGACGAGCGTGCGCGTCAATACCACGCGCAAGGGCGACAACATGGCGATGCTCCAGCTCGACGACACACGGGGTCTGGCCGAGGTCATAGTGTTTCCCAGGGTGTATTCGAGCTGCGCGGAGTGCGTGCGCGAGGACGCGGTGCTCAAGGTCAAGGGACGGGTGGAGCGCAAGGAAGGCATCCCGCGCATCGTGGCGCTTGAGATGGAGGAGCTGCACTTGGAGCCGGGGCCTGATCCCATCTATCTGGATGCTTCGGTTTTCGTCGGCCTCCAGCGCGAGGAAGCATCTCGGGCCTTTGGCTTGCTTGCCCGGTATCCGGGGGAGAGTCCCGTGTTCTTGTTCTCCGGGAACAGCGCGTTGGAAGAGAGGATCTTCGCGGTCGAGGATTCCTCTGACTTTCATGCGGAGCTGAAGCAGATCCTCGGTTCCAGATGTATCTCGTACACGTCCCGGGTGGCACCGGACTCGCCGTTGGCGGAGCCGGAGATGGAGCAGGTCTCGTAGTTCCACCGCCGGGGTGAAAGGGTTGCGTTCGGCGGCGCTTCGGGCGAAGATGGGCGCTCTTTGCTGAACGAACGGAGGGTCGTAATGATGGACGGAAAGATAGTATTCACTCGCGGCGTCCCGCCGCCCGAGGCGTTCCCGGCGGAGGAGCTGAGTGAGTGCTTCGACGCGGCTATCCGGAACGACACGGCAGTCGTGTTGCAGTACGGTCAGCAGCCTGGCTACGCGCCGCTGCGCGAGGAGCTTGCGCGGGAGTACGGTGTCTCCGAAGATGAAATTCTGGTCGGCAACGGTTCTTTGCAGTTGCAGGACCTCGTCTCGGCGCGCCTGGTCCGGGATGGCGCCGTGGTGTTCACGGAGCAGCCGAGCTACGACCGGGCGATCTCCACGTTCCGCAGACGTGGAGCCCGAACCATCGGTATCCCACTCGAAGAGGACGGCATAAGCGTCGAGCGTCTGGAGGCCGCGCTTTCTCGGGAGGTTCCGGCCTTCCTTTACCTCGTACCGGACTTCCAGAACCCGGCGGGGGCGACGCTCTCGCTGGAGAAGCGTCGTCGTATCGTAGAGCTTGCGGACGAGTATGGGTTTTGGGTGATCGAAGACATCCCGTACCGGAAGCTGCGCTACCGGGGCGAGGACTTGCCGATGCTGCGGGAGATTGATTCATCACACGTCATTACCATGAGCTCTTTCAGCAAGCTCCTCAGCCCCGGCATCCGGGTCGGGTTCATGCTCGCGCCTTCCGGGTTGATCCGGGACGTTACCACTCTCGGGGAGAACACGTACCTTTCTCCCGTGTTGCCGACGCAGGCGGCGGTGGCCGAGTACCTGAAGCGGGGCTGGCTCGCCCCGAACATCGAGCGTCTCAAGGAGTTGTACCGGCCCCGTTGGGAGGCGATGTCCGGGGCCGTGCGCCGCGAGCTGCCGGAAGCACGGGCATTCATCCCGGATGGCGGCTTCTTCGTGAGCGTGATGTTGCCGGAAGGCGCGAACACGGAGAACCTCGTTGGCCGGGCCAAAGACATCGGGCTCGTGTTGACGCCCGGCTCGGCGTTCTTCGCAGACCCCGACGACGGCGAGCCTTCGGTGGGCGACCGCTTCGTGCGGCTGCCGTTCTGCGCCGTCAGCACGGAACAAATAGACGAAGGCGTTCGGCGGCTGGCGAGCCTGATCTAGGCTCGCCATCGGGGTGGTAAAATCCAGGGCATGACTCAGAAAATACAGAAAACAGAAGAGGAATGGCAGGATCAGCTAACGTCCGAGCAGTACCGCGTGACGCGCATGAAAGGCACCGAGCGCGCCTTCACAGGCGAT
>JACDGB010000054.1 GCA_013815485.1 Rubrobacter sp. | reverse complement strand
CATCGCCGATACCTGCCACGTATCGAGCATCACCGACTTCGGAGATTTGCCCGTCTTCCAGAGCGCGAGCGCGTACCCCATGATCTTCGCCGCCCAGAAAGGCCGCAATGCGTTCGGCGGCCCGACTTCCTTCACGCAGGTCAAGTCCCTCGACGCGCCATACCCCGACGTGGACGCCCTGATCCGAACCCAGGGAAGCCCGCTTCCAGACGACTCCATAATCGGCCCCGACTGGTCCCTCACCGACGCCGCCACCGCCGCCCGCCTCAAGAAGATGCGCGCCTCCGGCGTCCCGCTTGGCGAGTACGTCAAGGGACAGATCTACTACGGCATCAAGACCGGCTTCAACAAGGCGTTCGTCATAGACGGGGCGAAGCGCGAGGAGTTGATCTCACATGACCCAAAGAGTGCGGAGATCATCAAACCGTTCCTGACCGGCAAGAACATCCGCAAATGGCACGCCGACACACAGGACAAGTGGCTCCTGTACATGCATCATGATGTAAACATCTCCGGTATGGAAGCAATCATCACGCATCTCAAGCCGTTCCGCGAAGACCTCGAAGGACGGGCCACCAAACAAGAATGGTGCGAGCTACAGCAGCCGCAGATGCGCTACGCTTCCGCTTTCGAGAAGTCAAAGATCGTTTTTCCTGACATTGCCAAGCGGCCACGATTTGCCCTTGACTACACGGGTGCGTACAGTGGCGACACTACTTTTCTTATTCCGGCGGATGATCCGTATTTGCTAGGGTTACTCAACTCCTCAGCCGTCGAAAACCTCTTCATCGAAATCGGGGCAACGGTTCGTGGCGGCTACCTGCGGTTCAAGCGGCAATACGTCGAGCAGATCCCCATCCCCAACGCCCGCGCCGCCGAGCGGGAGGAGATCTCCGCTCTGGTCGAGAAGTGCCTCGAAGCAAAAGGCGTGGGCTGCGAAGAGTACGAGCGCGAGATAGACGAGCGGGTGGCGAAACTGTACGGGCTATAGGACCGTCGCAAGTGGCGCACCGTATAATCCCATCAGGAGGTAGAACGAATGGCAGACAAAAAGACCGAATTGAAACCCAGCAGCAAAGGAAGCAAGAGCCCCCGCGAGTTCGCGCGCCGGGCTCAAGAGATCCAGGAACGCTTCATAAGGCAAGGGCGCCACTTCTCCGATTCGACCGAGATCATCCGTGCCGACCGCGATAGCAGGTGAGCGACCGCGAGGCTCCTCCCTTGCTGGTGCTGGATACCAGCGTGGCGGTCAAGTTCTATCTGTCAGAGAGCCTCATTGAGGAAGCCGGGCAGCTCCGAACCGCCGTGGACGACGAGGAGTTGGAGCTAATAGCCCCCAGCACCATACAGCCGGAGTTCTGGAACGCTCTCTGGCAGCAGCACCGCCGTGGCGGCCTCTCCCTCGAAGAGGTGCGGGATACCTGGCGAGAGTTCGCCAAAGATCCCATCTCCCTGTACAAACCCGAAGACCTCATGCCGCGAGCGGCGGAGATCGCCGCCAGCTCCGGTGCGATCATCTACGATGCGCTTTTCCTGGCGCTCGCGGAGTACACGGCCAGTATCGTGGTAACCGCAGACAACAAACTCCTGAAAACCCTGGAGGAAACGCCCTTTGCCGAACGTGCGCGGTATCTTGGCGAGGTGCGCGGCCTCCTCTAGCTCCATCCCTCCCGGCAGGCTACCGTTTGAGGCGAAGGGCGTGGGCTGCGAGGAATACGAGCGTGAGATAGACGGGCGGGTGGCGAAACTGTACGGGTTGTAAAATCAGTAAGATCGCTTGTCCGCCACGCAGAGGAGGTGCGGCATGAATGAGCGAACGAGAGAGACGGAGAAGACCGGCCCGGAGGCCGCGGAGAGGTTGAGGGCGCTGTTCGCTCGGTGGGCGAAGGAGGAAGCTGCGGGATTGTACGACGACGAGCCTTCATGGGAGGATATCCGGAACGCGCTCGATGAAGAGCGGGAACGCGAGGGCGCCGCGAGAAAACTCTTCCCCGAAGAGTCGTAATTGGCGGCGTTCTTCCTGGATACCGGCCCGCTCTCCCTGATCACCCACCCCAGAGACGAGCGTCGCGAGGAAGCCCGTCGTCGGCTCCTGACCCTCCTCGACGGCGAATCCTTCGCGGTGCTGCCGGAAATAGCCGACTACGAGCACCGGCGCAAGCTGCTGCACCTGGAGAGCAGGGGAAGTCTCCGGCATCTGGACGCCTTGAAGGAAACCATCGGCTACGCGCCGCTCACCACGGAAGTAATGCTCAGGGCGGCGCGGCTATGGGCGGAAGCTCGCAGGCGAGGTTTGCCGACCGCTTCCGAGAGGGCGCTGGACATAGACGTGATCCTCGCCGCGCAGGCATTGGACTTCGCCGAAAACGGCGACGAGGTGATCGTAGCCACCATGAACCCCCGCCACCTCTCCCGCTTCGTGGATACCCGCGACTGGCGTGAGATCGCACCCTGACCCAAGAACCGTTCCCGCCGCCGCGCGGGAGGAGATCTCCGCTCTGGTCGAGAAATGTCTCGAAGCAAAAGGCGTGGGCTGTGAGGAGTTCGAGCGCGAAATAGACGAGCGGGTGGCGGCGCTGTACGGACTGGAGTCTATACACGTTCCTTTGCGCCGGACGCATGAGGTATGATCCGAACCAGCCATGAACAATGGGATCAACGTACCTCAGGATAGGCTCACGGACTTCTGCCGACGGCATCATATCCGGCGGTTATCTTTCTTCGGGTCCGTCTTGCGGGAAGACTTCGGCCCGGATAGCGCCGTAGACGTGCTGGTGGAATTCGAGCCGGGTCATGTCCCCGGCTTTATCCGACTGTACGAAATAGAACAGGAATTCTCCGCCTTGATAAACGGCGCCAAACCGGACTTCGTGACCTTCAAGTCCCTGAACCACCGGATACAAGACCGGGTGCTTGCGGAGGCCGAAGTACAATATGCCGAAGGATGACCTCGTCTACGTCGGCCACATGCTGGAGATAACCGAGAAAGCCATCGAGTTCACCAGAGGCAAAGACCGCCCGGCCTACGACCGCGACGAGACCTTGCGCCTGGCCTTGACCCACCTCGTCCAGACTATCGGAGAGATAGCCCGCCACGTTTCTCCCGAGTTCCGCGAGACCAACCCGCGGAATACCCTGGCAAGCCGTTGTCGGAATGCGCCACAGGGTCGTCCACGACTACATGAACGTGGACGAAGACATCCTCTGGGACACCGTGACGAACGAGCTCGCCCCGCTCGCCGAAGAGCTAAAGACGATGTTGCCGTAGGAGAACGAAACGACCTGACGCTGGGAAAACACTGCCTGTCATCAGCCAAGTGTGATTGAGAAAGAGAAAAGAGCCTACAGGAGGCGCAACCGATGAACGAGAAGAAGATAACCTCGCTCGGCGATCCCGCCGAGGTGCCGGAGAACATGACTGAGGAGGAAGAGCGAGAGTTCTGGGACACTCACGGGGTAACGGAAGAGTTTCTGGACAAGGCGGGGCCGGTTCTGGAAGGCATGCTGCCTCCCGCGCGCCCCCGCACTAGGCCCATCGCGGTACGCTTCGACGACGACACTCTCGAGCGTCTCAGATTTCTGGCGAATAAGAAGCACAAAGGCTACCAGACGCTGCTCAAGGAGTTCATCACCGAGCGCCTCTACGAAGAGGAGAAGCGCGAAGGCATTATTTAAGCGCGGTGATATCCCGCCGTCTTGGCCGAGAGGCACCTCCGAGCAAAAGGCGTGGGATGCGAGGAGCATGAGCGAGAGAGACGAGCGGGTGGCGGCATTGTACGGACTGTAGAGGACTATCTATTTTGAAGACATTGCGTGACTACCGGGGCTCTGAGATTCGCCTGACCGATGAGCGGCTGGCGCACATCCTCGATCATCCCGAGATGTCGGGCATGGAGGCCGGGATCAAGGAGACTCTGACCCGTCCTGAGCGCGTGGTCCGGTCGAGCAGCGACGAGGGAGTCCGTCTCTACTACCGGTTCTACCCGCAGACCAGCGTGGGTGGTAAATTTCTCTGCGTGGTGGTCAAGTTCCCGGTGGACGACGCCTTCGTCATCACCGCTTATCTGACCGACAAGATCAAGAAAGGAGAAGTCCTGTGGAGCGCAACGTCGTAAAACTCTGGTACGATCCCGAGGGCGACTTCATCGAGGTCATCTTCGAGCGCAAGGAAGGATACTTCCGGGAGACAGACGACGACCGGGTGATGGAGAAAGTAGACATAGAGGGAAACGTCCTGGGTTTCTCCATACAAAAAGTCAGTTCCATGCAAGGAAAACCCTTCGAGGTGGCGCTCGCCTGAAGCCGACAGAAATCTCCGGTCTGGTCGAGGAGTGTCTCGAAGCAAAAGGCATGGGATGCGAGGAGTTCGAGCGCGAAATAGACGGGCGGGGGGCAGCGTTGTATGGGCTGTAGAATCCGTGTGGCCGCTTGTCCGCTACGCAGAAGAGGTGCGGCATGAATGAGCGCATGAGAGAGACGGAGAAGACCGGCCCGGAGGCCGCGGAGAGGTTAAGGGCGCTGTTCGCTCGGTGGGCGAAAGAGGAGGCCGAGGGGCTCTACGACGACGAGCCTTCATGGGAAGAAGTCATGAAGGCTTTGAACGAGGGCAGGCCCGACGACGGCAAGCCGTTCCCCGAAGAACGGTAGATGGAGCGGGCGATCATGCTGGACAGCGGAATGAGAGGGACGGCTATAAGGCAAGGGGAGGTATTCTGGGCGCGTATGATCGGGCCGTCGGGATCGGGGCCGGGGTATGATCGTCCTTACCTGATCGTCCAGAACGACGCCTTCAACAGGAGCCGTATAAATACGGTCGTGATGTGCTCCCTAACCTCTAACCTGCGCCGCGCCGGGGACCCGGGCAATGTATTGCTGTTTCCGGGGGAGACGAACCTGCCCGAGCATAGCGTTGTCAACGTCTCGCAGATTGTCACGATCGCCAAGAGCCAACTGCGGGAGAGGATAGGTGTGCTCTCCGGCGAGAGGGTCTTGGAGATCTTGCGTGGAATAAACCTTTTGCTGGAGCCTCGGGAGGTGAATCCTTGAGCGACATCGTGGACAACCGCCGCGAGAAACTGGTGGACACCATCAAACGCATCCTGGACTCCACCCAGAGTGCCCGCTTCGCCGTCGGATACTTCTTCGTCTCAGGACTCACCGCCGTGTAGGAGAAACTGGAAGACGTGAAGGAACTCCGTCTACTCATAGGCAACACCACGGATCGCGAGACCATCGAGCAGATGGCCGAGGGCTACCGCAGGCTGGAGATGGTCGCCGGGGCCGCCGAGGAGCAACTCTACCAGAAGGGCGCGGAGGCCCGTCGGGTGGCGAACGAAGCCGCGAGGGACGTAGGGACGTCACTGGAGATCATGGACCAGACCGACGAGGGCGAGAAACTGGTCAAGACGCTGGTGCGCCTGATCGAGGAAGAGCGTCTCAAAGTGCGGGTTTACACGCGGGGGCGATTGCACTCCAAAGCGTACATCTTCGACTACGAGCCCGACGGACGGTTCGAGAACGGCATCGCCATAGTCGGCTCGTCGAACTTCACGCTCGCAGGGATCTCACACAACACGGAACTGAACGTCGTTGTGCATGGCAACGACAACCACGCGGAACTCGGCGAATGGTTCGAGCAACTCTGGGACGAGGCCGAGGACTTCGATGAGTCGTTGATGGAGGAGATGAAGCGGTCCTGGGCCGCCGCGCCGGTCAAGCCTTACGACGTGTATATGAAGACCCTCTACTCGCTGGTCGAGGACCGATTGGAGGACGAGGAGAAGACAAGCGTCGTCGTGAGCAGCGACATCACGAACCAGCTCGCGGACTTCCAGCGGGTCGCTTTTCGGCAGGCGGTGGGCATGATCGAGCACCAGGGCGGCGCGTTTGTCTCGGACGTGGTCGGACTCGGGAAGAGCTATATCGGAGCAGCCATCGTGAGCCACTTCGAGCGGACGGAGCGGGCGCGGCCGCTCATCATCTGCCCGAAACCGCTGGTGGAGATGTGGGAACGCTACAACGAGGTCTACCACCTGAACGCCCGCGTACTTTCGATGAGCATGCTCAGGGAGAGCGGCGATGGTTCGACGGGTACTTTGCTCGATGACGTGCGCTACCGGGACCGCGACTTCGTGCTCGTGGACGAGAGCCACGACTTCCGCAACCGGGATATTCAGCGTTACCGGCTGCTCGAAGAGTTCTTGAGTTCCGGCAAGAAGTGTTGTTTTCTCACGGCGACGCCGCGCAACAAGAGCGCGTGGGATATTTACCATCAGATCAAGCTCTTCCACCCCGACGACGCAACCGACTTGCCCATAGACCCACCGAACCTGCGAGAGTATTTCCGGCTGGTCGAGCGCGGAGAGCGGGACCTGCCGGACCTGCTCGGCAACATCCTCCTCCGGCGCACCCGCAACCACATCCTGCGCTGGTACGGCCACGACTCCGAGACCGGCAAACCCGTGGACGCATCCCACTTCGATTCGTACCTGAGCGGAGAGCGAAAAGCGTACGTGCTAGTTGACGACCGCCGACAGTTCTTCCCGAAACGGCGGCTGGAGACGGTGAGCTACAGCATCGAGGCCGCCTACGCCGGTCTCTACGACGAACTGCGTGGCTACCTGGGGAAGCCCCGCGAGCCCGGCACGGAGCCGCCCGAAGACGAACTGACGTATGCAAGGTACGGTCTGTGGCGGTACGTGCTGCCGAGCAAACGAGATCAGGAACCATACGTGACCTTGAGGCGGGCGGGGTTCAATTTGCGTGGGCTCATCCGGGTCCTTCTCTTCAAACGCTTCGAGTCGAGCGTGCATGCTTTCAGGGAGACGGTCAGGCGCCTGCTGCGCGCCCACCGGTCCTTCCTCGCCGCCCTCGAAGCGGGCATAGTCCCGGCTGGCGAGGAGGCTGAGGGAATCCTGATCGAAAGCGACCCGGACGAGGAGACGCAGGTGGTTGACGCGCTGCGCGCCGTCTCGGGAAGGTACGCCGCCGAGGATTTTCGGTTGGATCTCCTCAAGGAACATATCCGGCGCGACCTGGGACTTCTGGAGAGGATCCTGAGCCTCGTCGAGCCGATTCGACCGGAGAACGACGCCAAGCTCCAGACGCTCAAGGACAAGCTCGCCGAAGAGCCGTTGCGGAGTGGCAAGCGTCTCATCTTCACCCAGTACGCGGATACTGCCCGGTACTTGCACGAGAACCTGAATCCCGGTGGGAAGCGGGATGACATTGACGTGATCTTCAGCGGCGACAAGAGCAAGGCTCGGGCGGTTGGGCGATTCGCCCCGAAGGCCAATCCCGAGTACCGTTTTCAGTCCGGCGATACGGAGCTTACGACGCTCATCGCCACGGAGGTTCTCGCCGAGGGCCTAAACATGCAGGATTGCGACAAGATCGTCAACTATGACCTGCACTGGAACCCGGTGCGCCTCATCCAGCGCTTCGGGCGCATAGATCGCATAGGGAGCGAGCACGGTGAGATCTTCGGCTTCAACTTCCTCCCCGAGACGGGCATCGAGGAGAACCTCGGCCTCGGGGAGATACTGCGCCATCGCATACGTGAGATACAGGCCACCATCGGCGAGGACGCCGCCATCCTGGAGCCCGGCGAGAAGCTAAACGCAGATGCCATGTACGCTATCTACGAGAAGGACGAGGCCACCTTCGAGGGCTACGAGGAGGATGAGGAAGACTTCACGGACCTCGGCGACGCCGTCGAACACTTCCGCCAACTCCGCCAAGAAGACCCGGAAGAATTCGAGCGCATAGCCGCCCTCCGCGACGGCATCCGCGCTGGCAAGAACTCCAAAGAACGTGGACTCTACGTGTTTTGCCGTTCCGGCGTCTACAGGCAACTCTACCTGCTTGACGAGAACGGCGAGATAACGTCCAGGGACCTCCGTCACGTCCTGAAAGCCATCTCCTGCGGACGCGAGGAACAAAGCGCTCCATTACCCGCCGGATACAACGCGGCGGTCATGCGCGTGAAGGAGCGGTTCGGGCGCGAGGTCAGGGAACGCCGAGCCGAGCGTGAGAACCGGCGTTCTCGCAACCCGGGACAGCGTTACGTTCGCCGCGAGCTACAGGCGCTTTTCGCCGGGACCGAAGACGCCGCGGCGCGGGACCGCATCAATGCGCTGGAGCGTCCGTTTAGTGGATCTCTCACCAGCGCCGTGGAGCGTCGGCTGAATGGGCTACGGAGAAGTGGCGTCAAAGGCGAAGGCTTGCTCCGGAACCTGGAAGAAATACACGCCCGCTACCGGATGCATGAGAAGGCGTCCCGCCCGGATACCCGTCGCCAAGAGGACGACACGCCCCGCATCGTGTGCAGCGAAGCCCTGATCTGACAGAAGTCAGCTTTCAGCAATCAGCTTTTTGTTTTTCCTGATCGTTGTCAGGCCCATTCCGTCTGGAGATCCGTCGAACCGGCGAGCGTCTGGTAGACGACGCAATATTGCTCGGTCTTCTTTCTGAGGTTGTCTAGCTGCTCCTCGCTCGCTCCGGGCGCGACGATGTGGAATTTAGTCCTGATGGTCTCGAA
>JACDGB010000342.1 GCA_013815485.1 Rubrobacter sp. | reverse complement strand
TCCACGATGGCGAAGCGGCAGAATTCGCTGCCCGTGCAAGCCACAACCCCACGCTCGAACGCGCCGGGGTTCGGCGAATACCGCTGAAGCAGCGGCTCCGCGAGCAAATCGTCCAGCCGATCCTCCAGCACGCCGGTGATGATGAGGTTCTGGTCCGTGGCGAGCCGGATCTCGCTGCCGTACTCCTCGGCGAGCCGCCCGGCCTCCGCGAACTGCTCCCCGCTCATCCGGCCAACCGGCACGTTCAGCCCGACGTAGTAGAGAGCGGTTGGGGCGGAGAAAGCGGTTGGGGCGGTTCGCGAACCGCCCTTGCTACCTTGCGGATGGACGCCGACGTGATCCCCCCGGTAACGCTTCGTCAGGTCCTCGCCAGCAGGCTCCAGCTCGATGGAGACGCGCTTCTGAAGCTCTTCGCGGAACTGCTCAGGCCCGAGTTCCTGCACCAGATACCGCATCCTCGCTAGCCAACGGTTCTCCCGGTTGCCAAGCTCCCCGAAGACCTGTGCGATGCCCCGCGTGATCTCCACGGCATCCTCGGCTCGCACGAATACGTCAATATCCGACGCCATCCGAGGCCCGTCCGAAAGCCCGCCGCCGACCCGCAGGTTGAAGCCGATGGTCCTGTCCTCGTGGCGAGCGGGGAGCAGTCCGATGTCGTTGATCTCCGCCTGCGCGCAATCCTCCAGACAACCCGTCACGCTCATCTTGAACTTCCTGGGCAAGTTCGCGTACTCGCGGTTGCCGGTGAAGTAGTCCGAGATCGCCTGGGCCACCGGATATGCGTCTATGACCTCCTCGTGGCTCGTCCCGGAGACCGGGCAGCAAAGCACGTTGCGCGCCGAATCGCCGCAAGCCTGCACGGTGGTGATGCCGACGTCTTCCAGGCGGCGCCATATTTCGGGGATATCGCGCATCTTGAGCCAGTGCATCTGCACGTCCTGGCGGGTGGTGATGTCCAGGAAGTTGTTTCCGAAGTGCGGGTTCTCGACCGGCCCGTGGGCGAAGTCTGAGGCGATCCTCCCGACGACCTTCGTCTGCTCCGCCGTCAGGATGCCGCCCGGCACCTTTATCCGCATCATGAAAGCGTCTCCGCCTTGCTTCTGCGGGTAGACCCCGACCCACTTCAAACGCTCGACCTCGCCGGGTACTTCGTCCATTTTCGAGAGGTCCTTCGAGTAAGTATCAATGATGGCCTGACGCACCTCCAGCGGGTGACGCTCCAGCTTGATCCGCTCTACCTTGTTGAGCTTCTGTTCCCTGAGACTACGCACGTCCCACCTTTCCGTTTGCTACGTGAATGCCGCACTCCGTCTTCTCCGACCCATCCCAACGCCCGGCCCGCGCATCCTCGCCTTCTTGCACCGGACGAGTCTGCGGCTCGCACCCGATGCTGCGGTAGCCCATGCCGAGGAGCGGGTTCATCGGGACATCGTGCTCCCGCGCGTACTCCTCGATCTGCTCAGAATTCCACCCGACGAGCGGGGAGACCTTGGCTACCCCGAAATACTCATCCCACCCAACGACCGGCGTGTCCGCCCGTTGCGGAGTCTGGTCGCGCCGAATGCCCGTCGCCCACGCTTCATATTTCGCAAGGTGTTTTCGCTGCGGCGCGACCTTGCGAACCTGACAACACAGGTCCGGGCTGCATGTATACATTTGCGGCCCGTACCGCTCGACCTGCTCCTCGACCGAAAGCTCCGTCCGCACCACGTCCAGCGGAAGTTCGTAGCGGGCCATCGCCTCCTCCCGAAAGCGCACCGTCTCATCGAACAGGAAACCCGTATCAATGCTGAAGACTCGCACCTGATCCGTAACCCGCGAGACCATGTCCAACAGGACCATGCCTTCGGGGTTGCCGAAGCTGACCGAGAGCGTCAGACCCTCCCCGTAGGCGTCCACCGCCCAGCGCAGGATCTCCTCGGGGTCGCTGCCTTCCAGGACCTCCGCCGCGCGCGAAACGTCGTCGCCGCTTGGTAAAGTCCGTTCGCGCTCATATCGCAGACCTTCGTGCATGTTGCCCCTTCCTGGGAAAGAGAGAGATTCTTCGAATATCGAGCAGAGAATTAGTCGCAGTAGTAAACGCTACATCGGACGCAGCCAGAATCGGCGCGCGGAAGCGGGAACGAAGAGCTATTGTGTGTGATCTTCATCCTCATGGCTCCCGATGGTAAGCACCACATCCCGTCTCGTCAATGGAAAACCCGATAATTTTTGTCGGATTTAGAAAAATTCCGTCGAATCGGAGCTTTTTCGACTATTCCACGTCTCTATTTCCGGGTGGATTTACGTCTTCGGAACCCTGGTGGCGAATGGCGCGAGCGTAGAGGAGGAGAGCTGGAGAGAGGATTATCGCGGCGGCGGTGAGGGCTGCGCGGACACCGGCAAGGTTGCCGATGGCCCCGATCACGGGTCCCGCCGAGGCTTCGCCCAGAGCGCCGGACTGGCTGCCCATCGAGATCACGGTCGCCCGCACGCGCGAGTCGAGCCCTGCGTTGAGCCACGTCAAATACACCGGCTCGGCCAGCGTCCGCGTCAAACTCGCCGCCCAGAACGCCGCCAGCGCGAACGCGAAACTCCCTGCCAACGCGAAAGCGAGCATCCCGGCAATGGTCAGGAAGTTGAGGACCAGGAGCAATCTGGCGGCCACGGCGTCGTCGCCCACGTTCAGCCTCCGTCCCACTATCTCGGCGGCGATGTAGCTCAAAACCAGTGCGCCGGCGTTTATGACCCCGAACCAAACCACGGGTTCGAGCGCGCCGAGGGAAGGGAGGCCCAGCCCGTCAAGAAAATGCTTGGCGTACAGCCGGTCGAAGCCCTCTTCGGACATGCCGGAGAACACGGCGACGGCGAGCAGTATCAGGAGCACGGGACGGGCACGGACGAGGCGGACGCCACTGCGGGCGGTCGCGCTCACCTGTTGAAAAGAGGACCGTCCCTGGCGTGGGGATGGGTTGAAGTTTCGTTCTGGCATCACGAAGAATAGGGTGGCGCCGAGGGCGATGGTGAGAAAACCGCCGATCAGGAGCGGCACGTTCAGGAAGAAGACCTGGGCGAGGAGGACGCTGCCGAAGACGCCGAGGATGGAGCCTACGTAGTCTGCCTGCTCGCCGCGCAAGTAGACGCGGCCGAGGTCTCGTTCCGGGGCTTCGTCCGCGATCCAGGCTTCCAGTGCGCCGCTGATGAACGTGTATCCCACGCCCCACACCGCC
>JACDGB010000053.1 GCA_013815485.1 Rubrobacter sp. | reverse complement strand
CCACTGCAACACCCGCGCCCGCCCGAGCCGCCCTTCTGGGAGAAAGGGAGTTCCTTCCGCCAGGTAGAACAGGATGGCGTTGGATTCCGGCAAGAATTCTCCGCCATCTGTTTCGAGCACCGGGATGCGTCCGTTCGGGTTGATCTTCCCGAGGAAATCCGGAGCGCGCGTCTCGCCTCTCGCTATGTCGTATTCGATCCGCTCGAACGGGATGCCGAGTTGCGCAAGAAGCAGCCGAACCTTGTAGCCGTTCCCCGAAGGCAGATAGTCGTGCAGCCGCAATGTCATCGTGCCTCACCACCTTCGGGTCCGTAGAAGATCACCCACACGATGAAGTCCTCCGTAAACTCCTCGAAGCGATGATCCATGCCGGCCGGCACGAACAACACGTCGCCGGGCCCGAAAAAATGCCGCTCCGGCCCGTTGACGAACTCGCCCGTGCCATCGGCCACGATGTACAACTCGTCGCGACTGTGCGGCGTCTGCGGGTCGTGTCCGCGCGGCGCGTAGACCTCGACCTCCATCGTGCCGTGTCCAAGCACCTTTGCGAACCGCTCCCCGCCCGGACCCGGCAATCGCTCCATCGCTTCGACGACCGTCACCCGGCGTCGTTCATCGGTCTTCGCGCCCTCGTTCATCGCGCCTCGTCTGCATAAGATGCCAGACGCTGATGGAGGTTTTTCTTTGCCTCAGGCCAGTCGTCTTCGGTGATGCTGTAGTAGGCGGAGTCGCGCGTGCCGCCATCTGGCAACAGCATATGCTTGCGAAAGATGCCCTCGAACTGGGCGGGGAGGGCGGAGATCGCCGCTCTGGACCGCTCGTTTCTTCGGTCGGTCTTGAATTCGACGCGGATGCATCCCAGGCGCTTGAAGGCGTGTTCCAGCATGAGCAGCTTTGCCTCGACGTTCGCGCCGGTCCTCCACCACGAAGGCGCGAGCCAGGTCCAGCCGATCTCCAGCCCCCGATGCTCGGGTCGCAACGCCAGGTAGCGGGTGCTGCCTATCGGCGAGCCACTCTCAGCATCCAGCGTGGCGAAGGCGACCTCCGTTCCCGCCTCCGACGCCGCCAGAGTACCCTCGAACCAGGACCGGAACGCTTCCCGGTCCCCGCCTGGATTAACTGGCATCCAACGCCAGATCCCAGCGTCCCGCGCCACCTCGAACAGCCCTTCCTCATGCTCGAATGTCAGCGGCTCCAGGACGATGAGCGATCCTTCGAGCCTGCTTGCGATGTCCCGCCACACGACACACCTCCACGCAATCGGCGACGCTGACTCAGGCCATCTCCGCAGCCTCGCCTATGTACAAATACCAGGGCGTCAGGACCTCGCATCCCCCGGCGGTCACGGCAACCGTGTGCTCGTACTGCGCGGAGAGCTTCCGGTCTTCCGTAATGATGGTCCAGCCGTCCTTGAGCAGTCGAATGCCGGGCGACCCTGCATTAATCATCGGCTCGATGGTAAACGTCATGCCCTCGCGCAGTCGCATGCCGTGACCCCGCTGCCCGAAGTGGTTTATGTGAGGCTCTTCGTGCAACTCGCGGCCGACACCGTGGCCGCCCAACTCCCGCACCACGCCGTATCCGTGGCTCTCTGCAAGATCCTGGATCGCGGCTCCCAAGTCCCCGAACCGCTTGCCAGGACGCACCTCGGCCAGCGCCGCCGCCAGGCATTCCCGGGCTACTTTCAGCAGCTTCTTCGCCTCCGGGGATACCTCGCCGACCGGGAACGTGTAGCAAGTGTCGCCGACCCATCCACCCAGGATGGCCCCGATGTCTATGCCGACGATATCTCCCTCGCGTAGCCTCCTCGAACCTGGAATGCCGTGGACGATCTCCTCGTTGACCGCAGTACAGATGGTCGCCGGGAACGGCGGCACGGACGGCGACGGTTGGTAGCCTTTGTAGACCGTCGAGGCACCCTCGGAGACGATGAACTCCTCGACGAGACGGTCCAGCTCACCAAGCCTGACGCCGGGGCGGATGTGAGGCTGGAGCAAGCCGAGCGCGTGGGCCACGAGGTCCCCCGCCCGGCGCATCGCCTCAATCTCGCTCTTGCTGCGAAGTACGATCATAAAAAACCTCGACTCACCGTAGCACATCCCTCCGTCTCTGTTAGGCAGCGGCGGCCCCGTGTCCAATTAAATGCTACCGTGTTCGGTTGAGCATGTGAGGGGGCGGGGGAAGATCTCGGAAGAAGAGGAGCGAGATGACAGACTACAGAACCTCGAACGGGCCGATGGCGTACCGGGATCGTGGGGAGGGCACGAGGGACCCCGTGGTATTTCTGCACGCCTTCCCGCTGAATAGCCGCATGTGGGAGCCGCAGGTGGAGGCTCTGGCCGGAGAGAGGCGGGTCGTGACGCCGGACTATCCTGGCTTCGGTCGTTCGCCCCACACGCCCGCCCAACCCGACGTTCGCTACTATGCAGAGGGGATCCTCGGTCTCCTCGACCGGCTGGGCCTCGAAAGCGTGGTGCTTGGCGGCCTTTCGATGGGAGGCTACGCCGCTTTCGCGTGTCTCCGGCTCTTCCCTGAGAGAGTATCCGGGCTCGTGCTAGCCAACACCCGCCCCGACCCGGACTCAGATGAGATGCGCGAGGGTCGCAGAAAGATGGCCCATCATGTCTCTCGGGAAGGCGTGGAGGTCTTGATCGAACTGATGATGCCCCGCCTCCTCGCCGAAGAGACGCGCAAGAACGATCCGGCGGTCGTAGAGCAGGTGAAGGCCATGATCCTGGAGTCATCCCCCGATGGCGTCGTCGCCGCTCTGGGCGCCATGCGTGACCGCCCGGACTCGACCTCACTCCTGAAAGAGATCAAAGTTCCCACTTTGGTCATCGGCGGCGAGGAGGACGCAGTATCCAACCCCGAGGTCATGGGCGAGATGGCTGAAAAGATACCCGATGCCCGCCACGTCATCCTCGCGGGAGTCGGCCACCTCTCCAACCTGGAAGACCCGGAGGGATTCAACGCCGCGCTGGAGGAGTTCCTGGCGGATTTATAGTGGAGATCAAGCCAGTTTCCCGATCTCCGGCGTTCATGTAGAATCTGTCTTCGTGACTACGGTTTTGCACATCTCGGATCTCCATTTCGGACGCCCCGCGGTCACCGAACGTCTTGAGTCCCTGAAGATGTTTGTCGGGGAGATACGCCCCGACGTGGTGGCGGTCTCTGGCGACCTGACCCAACGATGCACGAACGCCGAGTTCGCCAGGGCCAGAGTGTATCTGGATGAGATCAAGACTATCTCGCCCTGCATCGTCGTCCCCGGCAACCACGACATCCGCTGGCTCGGCGCTGTGGCGCGCAACCTGGACTTCGCGGGCCTGTTGCGCCGCAAGGCCCACGACTTCAAGTATTCCCGGTACACCCGGCACATCTCGGATGACTTGACCCCTTCACTGGAGGTGCCAGGCGCGGTGATAGCGGGGCTGAACACGGCCCACGGCATAACCCGAGGCTCGCTCACGACGCGCCTCAAGGATCTCGGGGTGATCGGCCACGTCCGCCGCCGCGACATCGAGCGGGTAAAGGAAGCGTTCTCGAACGCCGCGCCGGATGCCGCTCGCATCGTCATGATCCACCACAACCCCGTCCGAGGCGCGTCCTCTGGCCGCCACGGCCTTGCCAACACGGGGAAGGCTCTCCGGGCTTTCTCTAGCCTGGGCGCGGAGCTGGTCCTCTGCGGCCACGACCATCAGGAGGCGGTCCATTCCGTGGAGGAGAGGGCGCCGGGGCTCGTGGTCTCGACCGCCGGCACCATCTCGAACCGCCTGCGCGATGGACGCGCCTCCAGCTTCAACCTGGTGGACGTGGACGAGCACAACCTCCGCATAACCACCCACGTCTGGCGAGACCCCGATGGCTTCTTCCCCGCCGCCGAGCGTTCTTTCCGCAGGAAGGTAGCGACCGAGGCCTAGCGTCCACCTCGCCGGGTATAATCCGCGTGACATCGCACCCGGAAAAGGAGCGCGTACCGTATATGTGGAGTAGACTGACCCGCGGCGGCGACGGCTTACCCCGCGAGAAAGTCGATGCCATCGTCCGCCTTATAGACCAATACCTGTCCGAAGAAGCTGCCTTGCGAAACCTCCAGTCCGACAAGCAGACCATCCATCCCCGCGACCTCCCACCCGACAAACGCGAAGCCCTCATAAATGACGTGTTCGAGATCCTCAAAGACGAACGCGGTAGATAGCATTTCAGCTTGTCAGCATTTCGCGCTGGACGTGGCGTTGCCTGTTGACCGTGGTGTTTGTCCCGGAGCGGAGACCTTATCCAGGCGATCCCCGTCGCGTCTGATATTGACGGAAGAGCCTGCCATCTCTTTGCCCGGATGGGATCCCGCCCTTTCCGATAAGCTGACCTGTCTCATATAGGGTAGGGGGGTATGATACACTGACGTTCGCGGTCTATTGGAGGTGGACGTTTTGATAGGTTCCGAGGTGAAGCGCATTAGTATCCCGATCACCGGCATGAGTTGCGCGGCGTGCGCGCGGCGGGTGGAGAAGGCACTCTCTGGCACGGATGGAGTTTCGGCAGTGAACGTGAACTTCGCGGCGGAGAAGGCTGTGGTCGAGTACGACCCGGCTTGCGTGAGGATGGGAGAACTTGCCGGTATCGTCGAGGATTCCGGGTATGGCGTCGCGTCGCGCAAGACTGGCTTCGAGGTTACGGGGATGTCGTGCGCGAACTGCGTGGGCCGGGTGGAGCGCGCGCTCGGCGACGTTCCGGGCGCGCTGGAAGTGAACGTCAACCTCGCCACGGAGAAGGCCACCATCGAGTACGTAGAAGGTGTCGCTGAGATAGGCGACTTCGAGAGAGCCGTGGAGGACGCGGGCTACGGCGTGGCTACGGTCGGCGCGGAGAATGAAGAATCTTCCCGGAACCCGCGTGAGCGAGAGTACCGGGTGTTGAAGCGAGATCTCATGGTAGCCGCCGTTCTCACCGCGCTCGTCTTCGCCGGGAGCTTGCCGCACATGCTCGGCTTCATGGTCCCGGCACCTGTTGCGTGGCTGAACCTCGGGCTTCTCGTCCTTGCGACGCCCGTGCAGTTCTGGGCCGGGCGACGCTTTTACCGGGGCGCGTGGAGCGCGCTGAAGCATGGCAGCGCCGACATGAACACCCTGGTCGTCGTCGGGACGAGCGCAGCCTATCTCTACAGCGCGGCGGCGACGCTTGCGCCGGGTCTCTTTGACGGGCGGGGCGGCGTGTATTTCGATACGTCCGCACTCATCATCACCCTCATCCTGCTCGGCCGGTTTCTGGAGAAGCGTGCCCGGAACCGCATGGGCGACGCCATAAAACGGCTCGCGGGGCTCGGAGCCAGGACTGCCCGTCTGCTGAAAAATGACGAAGAGGTGGATGTCCCGGTCGAGGATGTCGAGGTTGGGGACGTGGTCGTGGTGCGGCCTGGCGAGAAGGTGCCGGTTGACGGCGTGGTCCTCGCGGGGGAGTCGGCGGTGGACGAGGCCATGATCTCCGGCGAACCAATCCCGGTGGATAAAAAGGCGGGCGATGAAGTCATCGGGGCAACCATAAATACTACGGGCTCGTTCAGGTTCGAGGCGACGAAGGTTGGCAAGGATACGGTCCTCTTCCGGATCATGGAGATGGTCGAGGAGGCGCAGGGATCTAAAGCCCCGATACAACGGCTGGCAGATAAAATCAGCGGCGTCTTCGTGCCGGTGGTGATGGCGGTCGCGCTCGTCACCTTCCTTGTCTGGTTTCTCTTCGGGCCGGAGCCGGCGTTCACGCTCGCGCTCCTCAACTTCGTGGCGGTGCTCATTATCGCCTGTCCGTGCGCGATGGGGCTTGCGACGCCGACCTCGATCATGGTCGGCACCGGCAAGGGGGCCGAATCGGGCATCCTCATAAAAGGCGGCGAAGCCCTCGAATCCGCCCACGAACTCACCACCATCGTCCTCGACAAAACCGGCACGCTGACAAACGGCGAGCCAGAATTGACCGACGTAGTCGCCACGAACGGCCTTTCCAAAGACGCGCTTCTGCGTCTCGTAGCCTCCGCGGAGCGCGGCTCGGAGCATCCTTTAGGTGAGGCCATCATCCGGGGCGCGAAGGACCGGGGCCTGGATCTCCCCGAAGCGGAGAGCTTTCGCGCGGTGAGCGGGCACGGTATCCAGGCGCAAGTCGAAGGCCGCCAGGTCATGGTCGGCACGGGCCGCTTCCTCGCGGAGTCCGGCGTGGACGAGGACGGTCTCTCATCGCGGATAGAGGATCTCGCGCGGGTCGGCAAGACGCCGATGCTCGTCGCGGTTGACGGGGAGACGGCGGGGCTCGTCGCGGTGGCGGACACAATCCGGAAAGAGAGCCGCGAGGCGGTTGAGATGCTGCGCCGGATGGGGTTGGAGGTAGCCATGATCACGGGCGACAACCGCCGCGCCGCCGAATTCATCGCCAGCGAACTGGACATAGACCGCGTCCTCGCGGAGGTGCTGCCCGAAGATAAAGCCGCGGAGATAGAGCGATTGCAAAAAGAAGGCAAGGTCGTCGGCATGGTCGGGGACGGTATAAATGACGCGCCTGCGCTGGCTCGGGCGGACGTTGGCATCGCCATTGGCACTGGAACGGACGTGGCGATGGAGGCCGCGGACCTGACCCTTATCTCTGGAGACGTGCGTGGCGTGGCGCGGGCCATCGAGCTATCAAAGGCGACCGTGCGGAACATCAAGCAGAACCTGTTCTGGGCCTTCGCGTACAACGTCGCCCTGATCCCGGTCGCGGCAGGCATCCTCTATCCACTCTTCACGGACGGCGGCGTGCCGGAAATTCTACAGCCGTTCCTCGGCGAGTATGGTTTCCTGAACCCGGTGCTCGCGGCGGCGGCGATGGCGCTCTCGTCCGTTACGGTGGTCGGCAACGCGCTCAGGTTGCGACGAAAGGAGATCCGGTAGTGGAAGAGCAAATAGAGCAGACCGCGCACGGTTACATCGAGGCCGGTGATAAGGAGAAGTTGAGGCGCCGCCTGCGCCGCATTGAGGGACAGGTGCGGGGTGTGCAGCGGATGCTCGCGGAGGACGCCTACTGCGTGGACGTGCTGACCCAGCTCGGGAGCATCGTCTCTGCCACGGAGAGGGTAGCGCTGCTCGTCCTCAAGGACCACACCCAGCACTGCGTCCGCCACTCCATCGAGCATGGCGAGAAGGCGGACGAGAAGATCGAAGAGCTAATGTCAGCCGTGGAACGTTTCCTGAAAGTCTGACGGAGGAGAGTATGACCGAGACGAAACTCAGCGTGCCGGACATGAGCTGCGCCCACTGCGAGGCGGCCGTGGAAGGCTCGCTGAACGCCCTCTCCGGCATCGAAAGCTCGAACGCGGACTTCGAGACCGGCGTCGTCGAAGTCCGCTACGACGAAGATCGGGTGACGCCTGAAACGCTCGGAGATGCCATACGGTCAGCCGACTACACAGTGAAAGCCTGGGCGAAGGCGTAGTCATCTCCGTCGTGGCGACACCTGGCAGACTCCCGGCGGCCCTCCTCGTGGTGATGGTTTTCGTCTGCCACGGGCTCTTCGGAGCCGCGCACCAGACGTTCGCGCCCGCTACCGGAGCACACGGCCATCACGCGCAGGCGGCTGCCCACGGTGAGGGTCACGCAGCCGGGCATCTCGCCGGAGGCGCGGAGTACGCCGCAGTCCTGGTCAGCATCCTTATCGGGACGGCGCTCGGGCTAATGCTGCGCGCCATCCACTCGCGGGATGCAACGACCGTGCTTCATCCCGCCGGCCGGAACCTTCGCGTCGCCCCGGTCGGGCTCCATCCTCCGCGAGGACCGACGCTCCCAGCCTTGCAGGTTTTCAGACTCTGAGCATCTTTGGAACAGAAGATACCGGCTTCGACTCCAGAGAAAGGGAATACTCATGAAGAAGTACGGCAGGCTCGCCCTGACCGCGCTGCTCCTGGCCGCCATGCTGGCGCTGGCCTCCTGCGGAAGCTCCGCAGGATCCGGCGGCTCCGGCTCGGACGGAGGCATGCAGGGCATGGACCACGAAGAGATGAACGGCGGCGGCAAGTCCAGCGACATGAAGGACATGAACCACGGCGGCGCCGGCATGGCCTCCGGCATGGTGATGGAGAACGGCAAGTACTCGGACGAGGCGTTCATAGACGCCATGGTCCCCCATCACGAAGGTGCCGTGGAGATGGCCGAGGTCGCCATGAAAAACGCCGAGCACGAAGAGATAAGACGGCTTTCGGAGGACATTGTCTCCGCACAGGAGGCCGAGATCACGCAGCTCAAATCCATCAAGCAGGAGGAGTTCGGCACCTCCGAGGTCCCGATGGACATGAGCATGCAGGATATGAAGGACATGGGCATGATGATGGAGCCACAAGAGCTTGCCGATAAAAATCCCTTCGACAAGGCGTTTATCGACAACATGACCACGCACCACCAGTCAGCCATAGAGATGGCCGAAGTCGCCCGAAAGGAAACCGACAACCCGCGTATAAAAACCCTGGCCACGGACATCGCCGAGGGACAGAACCGCGAGCTCGCGCAAATGGAGCAGTGGCGCGAGGAGTGG
>JACDGB010000341.1 GCA_013815485.1 Rubrobacter sp. | reverse complement strand
CGGTCAGGGCACCCGCTTGCGTCCCCTCACCAGCGACCAACCAAAACCCATGATCCCCATAGCAGGCGTCCCTTGCATGGAGCACATCGTGAACCTCCTCGCCCGCCACGGCTTCACCGACATCGTGGTCACACTCCAGTTCATGCCGGAGGCGATTCAAGACTACTTCGGAGACGGCTCCAACTGGAACGTGAATATCACCTACTCCATCGAAGAATCGCCCGCCGGCACCGCGGGCTCCGTAAAGATGGCCGAGAAGCAACTCGACCTCAGGGGAGAGCGTTTCCTCGTAATCAGCGGAGATGCCCTCACGGACTGCGACCTCGCAAGCGTCGTCGGCTTCCACGATGAGAAAGGCTCCGAGGCCACGATGGTCCTCAAGAGCGTCGAGAACCCGCTTGATTTCGGCATCGTGATAACCGAGGAGGACGGGCGCATCTCGCGTTTCCTCGAAAAACCGGCCTGGGGCCAGGTCTTCTCAGATACCGTGAACACGGGCATCTATCTTCTCGACGCATCGGTCATGGACGACATCCCCGACCCCGAGCTGGACGAGTACGATTTCTCCAAAGAGCTTTTCCCGAAACTCCTAGAGGCTGGTCGGCCACTATACGGTTTCGTCACGGACGATTACTGGGAGGATATAGGGACGCTTGAGCAGTACGCGGGGGCGCAGCGCGACGTGCTCGATGGCCGTATGCGGGGAGTTCGACCGCCAGGCATCCGTCTGCGCGAGAACGTCTACGTTGGCGAGGGCGCCAGCGTGGATGACGAGGCTCTCGAAGGGCCGGTCGTCATCGGGGAGAATGTCAGGGTCGATGAGGGGGCCATGATCAGCCCATACTGCGTGATCGGGGACAACGTCGTGATCTCCTCCGGCGCCACCATCGAACGTAGCATCGTGGCCGAGGGCTCCTACATCGGCGAAGGCGCGCACCTCGTTGACACCTTCGTGGGCCGCTCATCCTACGTTCAGGCCCGCGCCCGCGTCCTTGAGCGTTCCGCCCTCGGCGACGACGTTATAGTCGGCGAGGGCGCCACCGTCTCCCCGGACGTGAAAGTCTTCCCGCACAAGACCGTCGAAAGTGGCGCGAACGTCACGCAGTCCCTGATCTACGAGACGATGGGCCTTCGCACGGTCTTCAAGGGAGGCATCGTCACAGGCAAGTTCAACGTGGATCTCACCCCCGAGTTCGTGATACGCCTCGCCTCCTCGTTCGGAACCACCCTCGACGCCGGCGCCGTCGTCACCCTGGGCCGCGATTCCTCGCGCTCCGCGCAGGTCGCCAAACGGGCGATGTCCGCCGCGCTGCTTGGGACCGGCGTGAACGTCCGAGACCTTCGCGCCGCCCACGCTGGCGTCGTTCGCCACGACGTTCTGGCGGGCAAATCCTCGGCGGGTATTCATGCGCGGGCCGGGGAAGACCCGGATGACGTTGAGGTTCTCTTCTTCTCCGCAGACGCCACGCCGATGCCGGAGTCCGGCCAGCGCGGGGTGGAAAAAATCTTCGTGCGAGAGGAGTATCGCCGGGCGCACGGAGATGGGATCGGGGAGTTGATCTACCCCGGTCGCGCCGTCGAGCAATACGTGGAGCGTCTCGAACGCGCCGTGAACCGCGATAGAACCGCGGGAAAGACAATCGTCGCGGACTTCTCGGGCGGAGTGGCCGGCCTCGTCGCCAGCCGCGCCTTCTCGCGCCTCGGCATCAACGCGGTCGTCGTCTCTGGTTTCGCCAACGCCAACCGGGTTGGCGGAGAATCACGGACCAACCTCCAGGAGTCCCTGGAGCGCGTGGGAGGCATCGTGCCGACCGTCGGGGCGGCGTTCGGGTGCGTGGTGGGACCGACGGGCGAGGACGTTCAATTCGTGGACGATGCCGGGGAGTTCGTCCCGCCCGACGTGATGCTCGCCTGTTTCCTGGACCAGATGCGCCCGTCCAAAGCAGTGCTGCCCGTCAACCTGAGCCAGGGATACGCCGGGATCGTCGAGCGCGGAGGCGGAGATCTCGCCCAGAGCCGGACGGGCCTTGGCAACGTCTCTCTCGAAGGCGCCAGGATGGGCGCCGACATCGCCGCCACCGGCGACGGCCGCTACGTCTTCCCGTCCTTCCTTCCAGCCCCGGATTGCTTTGCGACCCTCTGCAAAGCTCTGGAGTCCTTCGGAGAACAGTCGCTCCTCGGAGTCCGGGAGGTCTACGGAGATCACTTCGGCAACGTCGCCCGCGAGCGGCTGGAGTGTCCGTGGGGTTCCAAAGGGCGCGTCATGCGCGGGCTCGCTGAGCGGTTCGGCGGCGACCCCGACGCCATCCTGACCGACGGCGTCAAGCTCGCCGTGGACGGCGGCTGGGTTCTCATGCTCCCCGACCCCGACAACCCACTCTTCTACGTTTACGCGGAATCCGAAAACTCCGAAGGCGCTGCCGAAGGCGCTGCCGGGCATGGAAACGGCGTGGCTTCCACCGGCCTCATGCGGGATTACGTCGCGTTTGTCCGGGAACTTATTCAGGGCGTGGGATGAACGTCGCCTGAGACTGTACTTCAGGTTCAGGCGACGTTATACTATGGGTTATGAGTGATCATAATCCCCCAGAAGAGAGTTTCGCCTGGGAAGAGCAGGAGGACCTCACGGCTCTCTCCGAGGAGCGATTGAGAGATCTTCTTGGAGAGTTGACCGAGGAGGAGCGTTCCGTAAGTTACCGGCGGCGGGTTTTGCAGGGCAGGATCGACTTGCTGCGGGCCGAGTTGGTGCGCCGGGGTGGGGCATCGCTCTCGCCGCGGGAGCTTGCGCGCATCCTCATGGGGGAGCCGCCGGAAGTGGGCAAGGATGAGGGACCGGAAAAGACATGACCGCGTGTCCCGAGTGTGGCTCCGCCGTCGATCAGGACATGAAGTTTTGCCCGGAATGCGGTCAGAGGCTGGATCTTGGGCAGTCCACTGTTTCTTATGCGCCGAGTTTTCAGGAGGAAGAGGAAGTGTCCACCGTGGGCAGCGGGGTTGATGGGGCGTCCCTGATCGAACTCGATCAGGTCGAGGGAACCGCTGGACGCCGGATGCATGACGTGGGAGACGAGGTCGTGACCGTGGGCCGGGGCCCCGAGAGCAGCATCTTCCTCGACGACGTGACCGTCTCGCGCGAGCATGCGGAGGTGCTGCGCGGCGACGCGGGCGGGTTCAGGATCCGGGACGCCGGGAGCCTCAACGGCACCTACGTCAAC
>JACDGB010000340.1 GCA_013815485.1 Rubrobacter sp. | reverse complement strand
CGTCGAGGACTACAACAGCCAATCTCACTTCGCTCACCAACAACGCGAGGACGGCAGGCAATCCCCCAGGGAAGTCCTCGGGTGGGTCACAGGGGTGCGCTACCTGCCCCAGGATCTCGAAAGGGCCTTCTTCTCGACGCGCCACTCGCGGATCCTCGATGACCTCGGCTACATCCGCTTCGACCATTGGCGAGTATACGGCGAAGAGGGACTGGCGAGACGTGAAGCGGAGTTGTGGCTACAGCCGGGCAGCCTCACCCTGGAGTACGCCGGAGAAGCACTCTCACGATACGACGTGGAGTACCTGCCGGGCAGCAAGAGGCTTGCCAGGGTGTCCCGGCCGCGTCTGTTCGAGACCTCCGGGGTGCTTCCTCAGCTCAGGTTGTTTGGTTTAGAAGCTCTCGGCGAGGCCGGGTGGCTGAAGGCCCTAAAGCTGGACGAGTACGCGCCCCGGCGACCACGTAGACCACCGGCTTTGCAGCAGGTGCTCTTTTCCTACCTGCAAGCTCTCTAGGCGCGCAGACGTCGAACCGATCGACTACCCTCTACCGGATCGGCTTGCGCCAGACCAGCGAGTAGCGCCAGAGGAGGTGCCTCCTCACCTTGGCTCCCCGCAGCCCCGCCTCGGCGCAGGCGTCGCGCACCTCGGCGGGGGTCAGGTAGACGTCCGTCGCCCCGTGCTCCTCCCACGTTCGCCGCAGCGCGGGAGATTGACGGTGGGTCAGGCCGCCGGTTTTCGCCAGCTTCAATGCCTTGCTCGCGGGGAACCCCGCGGCGCCGAAGAGGTAGTCGGCAGGGCTCTGCGCCCGGTAGAGGTCCAGCACCAGCATCGTCCCGCCGGGCCTCAGCGCGCCCGCCATCTTGCGGAGAGTCGGCGCGAGGGGCAGGTGGTGCAGGGTTGTGATGGAGGCCACGCACCCGAAGCGCTCCTCGGGGAACTCCCACGAGTTGGCGTCGGCGACTAAGTACTCGACGTTCGGGTGACCCTTCGAGCGGTCCCTGGCGACCTCGACCATGCGCGGCGAGAGGTCGACGGCGAGCACCCGCTCGCAGCGCTCCGCCAGCGAGCGGGCGAAGACCCCGGTGCCGCATCCGACCTCCAACGCCTCGGAGCAACGCGACGGGAGCTGCTTGAGCAAGAAGGCATGGTAGTGGGCATTGTGGTCCCATTCGCCCTCGTCCGAAAGATCCGCCAGGCGGTCGAAGTCTTCGCGCACCTTTTCGGTGCTTTGTGTGTCTTCCATGCTCGGCCTCCGGAACGCCGCTCGATGCGGGATAACGCAGCTTAGCGGTTCGCGAGACGGAGGTCCACCACTAGGTAGCCGATCCTCGGGTCAGATCGAAAAGGATCAGGGTCGCCGCTCGCCTCTGCGGCGGAGTTGCTGCCAGCAGGGCTCCAGCCATACGCCGGGTGATTTTTGGCTAGGTTTGTCACGGAGGCAGATCGCTCCTCGACCTGCATGCTGCTACCCAACGAGTACTGACTACCTGCGATGGACGGCGCGGTGGATCGGGACACCGCGCCGTCCACCGTCGAGCCGATTTACTGCAACCGGACTGCAACCTGTTCTCTCGCGTCTCGATTAGGGCCGACCTTTGACCCAAGGAGGACTAACCTTTCGTCTGTCAGGTGAGCTCGGGGGCTCCTTTGGGACGGCTACGGCTCCAAAGTCCGAGTAGGCGCCGGTGACCGTGCAAACGAGGACGGATTGGATCATCTGCGAAAACTACCCCTGACGCACGGCTGCTTCCCCGAAGACGCGCTCGAAGTGCGGGTCGAGGACCGATAGATCGAGCAGCGTCCCGTTCACGTCGAAAATACAGACGTCGGACACGTAGGTCCCCTTTCGGGCGAGTTACGGAAGTGGCTGGTATCGGATTGTGCTCGCCCTGCCGCGCGGTCTACCCACGAGAGGGGGTCGCCGGGAGGCTCAACGACCTACCATTGCTTCTCCGGCCTTAGCGAGTACCCCACGAACGCCCAGGCCAGGCCGAACGAGATCCAGCCCGCGGCGTTCCCCAACCACAACCCCGCCAACCCGGCGACGAGCGCGAGACCGCACCAGGCCGGCAACCCTCCGGCCCTCGCCGCGGCGACACCGAGCAGCAGGTACCCGGCGCTCATGAGGATGGCCCCCGCGACGTACACCAGCCCCCCGAAGAGGAAAGCCCCTTGCTTTAGAGCGAAGAGCGGGTACACCATCCCGCCGGTGTCGAGGAAGTCGAAGAACGGGACCGCGCCGATGTGCCCGGCGCCGGCCAGGGCGGTGCCGGCGAAGGCCACGATAAACCCGGCCTTTCCCGCCCGTCCGTAAGCCGTCGCCAGCCGGGTGTGGAGGCCCGAGAGCGCCACTAGAAGGACGAGCAATGCTGCCCCCTCCACGGCCAGGACGAGATGGTCGCGGGGAGTGTCGTAGTCGTAGTAACCCGGGTTCGAGAGGATGAGGATACCCTCGACCACCGAAAGCGCGCCCACCAGCAGGCCCGCCCACCGGGAGAACGCGTGCCACTTCGGCAAAGACACCGCTATCCGAAGCCGCCTGCTCGGCCCGAAGCCACTACCCGCCACCTGCTTCGAAGCCCGGGTAGAAGACTGTCCCCCCGTCCCTGAGGGCGTCCTTGTCCAGCCCTTCGGCGAGGTCGTCGAGGATCTCGTCCACCGCAGGCCCCGCCGGGATGTACGAAAAGACCGACCGCGGGGAGACAACCGGTCCTTGAGGTCTGACGGGGAGCGGACCTCCTCGAGCCCGGCCTAGATGGGCTCGGACGGGGCTCCCGCGCGTGAAGCCGACCACGCGCATGCCCTTCTCCGGGGCATGGCGGGCCACATTCCCTCTCATCCTGCCCGGCCCGACCACGCCGTACTCTCCTTTCGCTTCTTTCACCGATTGCCTCCTTGTCCTTATTCTCCCACGAACGACCGGCGCGATCTCCCGCGCCGGCTAAAGGTCCAGCTCCTCCAACGCCTTCAGGTAGGCCTCGGAGTAGGTGGGAAACTGCGCCACCCCATCGAGGAGCGTGGCTACGGGAATCTCCGCCCGGATGGCTTGGGAGGCCTGATGGATATACTCGCCCGCCAGAGGCGCCACCGCCCACGCCCCGACGAGCACTTCTCGCTCCCGGTCGGCCCCCTCGGCCAGCAACCCGAGGTCGTTGGCGTGGGCGGTGGTACGCTCGAAGAGATCCTCCGCCCGCTCCGCCTCCCCGGCGAGGGCCAGGC
>JACDGB010000339.1 GCA_013815485.1 Rubrobacter sp. | reverse complement strand
GTACCGCTCCTCGCTCTCCCGGAGCGCGGCCTCCATCTCCTTCGAGCCAGTGGCGTCGTGGGCGACCCACACTACCCGGTCACCGGACATCGGCGAGACGTTCGCGGAGAACCACCTCTCGCGGTCCTCCATGGTCAGGCTGTATTCGACGCTCGCCGTCCGTCCCGTGTCCAGCGCGCGGCGCACGTGGTCCAGGAGCAGGTCCGCCTTGCCGGGGGGGAGGGTTTCGTGCAGGGTCTTGCCGATCTGCTCCTGCGCCGGCCGGTACAGCAGCGAAGGGTTGGAGGAGGCAACCCTGAGACAGCACCCATCCCGGTCGAGCACGAGGACGATGTCGGACATGGCCTCGAAGAGGGCCTTCAACTCTGCTTCGGAGGCTTGTAGCTTCTCTTCCGCGCGGCGGCGCTCGGTGATGTCCTCGACCATGCCGACCATTAGCCGGGGGCTTTCTCTCTCGCCGTGAATGACGGAGCTGGTGAGATGGCCCCAGATCAGGCTCCCGTCTTTGCGGATGTAACGCTTCTCCAGCCTGAAGTGGTCCAGTTCACCCGCCATCATCTTCTCGAAGTGCTCTATGTCAGCCGCCACGTCATCGGGGTGGGTCACGTCCCCGAAACGCATCATCTGGAGCTCTTCGGCACCGTAACCGAGCATTGTTTGGAGAGCGGAGTTGCTCTCCTTGAGCCGCCCCTCTTTGTCCACGAGCGCCATGCCGACCGCGCTTCTGTCGAATATGGCCCGGAACTCCACCTTGCTTCTCTGAAGCGTCTCCAGCACTTCCTCACGCTCCGTGACGTCCCGCGAGACGTTGACTATCCCCCGTATCATCGGGTCGTCGAGGAGGTTGTTGCGCACCGTCTCGATGTGGCGCCAGGAGCCGTCCGCGTGCCGCATGCGAAACCGCATCGGAGGGTTGATGCCGGGCTTGGCGAGAGTCCTGGCGAACTCTTCTCTCACCTTCTCAAGGTCGTCCGCGTGTACGTGGTCGAACGCCGAGGTGCCTATGCGCTCCTCCGGCCGGTACCCTAGGACGCGCTCAGCGGCGGAGTTCTCGTAGCGGACGGTACCCTTGGCGTCGAGGACCACGACGATGTCCGAGGTGCTCTGGATCAAGGCCCGCAGAAAACCTTCGCTCCCTTCCCACGGCGTCTCCCGGCCCGGCGCGCCGCCTTCCTGTTGGACCGCGCGGCGCGTGTCCCGATGACGTTCGTCGTTTCCCACCAGTCTCCTCTGTTACGGCCAGCATAAAGGTCCGGCAAACGAAATAGCCAATATATTCTAGCCGGGCTTCCGGCATGTCGTCGTCGCGAAGACCAGCGAGCTTGAATCCCCGCAGCCGCGTCTTGCCTCGAACACGTGGAATAATGCATCATCGCGCGGGATGGAAGAATCGTATTGACGCGGATTCTGGACTCCGTTAGTCTCATACCCTACAGGGTAGGGGAAAGCGCAGCCTGGGAAAGGGGCTCTCATGTAGCGAGAAAGCCGGGGCCGCCTGTGTCTTTTGATGGGCGCCGCGTGGGTTTGTGGAAAGGTTCTCGAATACCGGACAATCGGTACGAACGCAGTAGAGGAGGTCGAGCATGGCGGGAGAGTTCATCCTTGCTATTGACCAGGGGACCACGTCGAGCAGGGCAATAGTCTTCAATCAGGACAGCGCGACGGTGGGAGAGGCCCAGCAGGAGTTCACGCAGCATTATCCGAGACCGGGCTGGGTCGAGCACGACGCGAACGAGATCTGGGACGTCACCATCGGCGTGATGCGGCAGGCGCTGGACGACGCCGGGGCGTCGCCAGACGATATAGCGGCGATCGGCATCACCAACCAGCGCGAGACGGTCGTGATGTGGGACCGCGAGACCGGCGAGCCCGTCCACAACGCCATCGTGTGGCAGGACCGCCGCGGAGCCCAGATCTGCGCCGATCTCTCCGAGGCGGGCAACGATGAGATGGTCGCCAACAAGACCGGATTGGTGATAGATGCCTACTTCTCCGGCTCGAAGGTCAAATGGCTTCTGGACAACGTCGAGGGATTGAGGGAACGGGCCGGAAACGGTGAGATCGCCTTCGGCACGATGGACACATGGCTGATCTGGAAGCTCACCAACGGCCGCGCCCACGTCACCGACTACACCAACGCCTCGCGTACCCTCCTCTACAACATCTTCGACCTTCACTGGGACGACGAGCTACTGGAGTTACTCGGCGTCCCGCGCGAGATGCTCCCCGAAGTCAAGCCTTCTTCTTACGTCTACGGCAACACCGACGCGGGGGTCTTCGGCGCGGAGGTCCCGGTAGCTGGCGTGGCCGGGGATCAACAGGCGGCACTCTTCGGCGAGGTCGCCTACGAACGCGGCATGACCAAGAACACTTACGGCACAGGCTCCTTCGCCCTCATGAACACCGGCACGGAGCCCATAAAGAGCGAACGCGCGATGCTCACCACCATCGCCTGGGGCCTCGGCGACGAACCCGTAGAGTACGCGCTCGAAGGGGCCATCTTCATCACCGGCGCTGCCGTTCAATGGCTGCGTGACGGACTCGGCATCATCCAGGACGCAGCCGAGACGGAGGAGCTGGCCGCTAGCCTCGATTCCAACGACGACGTGTACTTCGTCCCAGGACTGGTCGGCCTCGGCGCGCCGCACTGGGACTCGTACGCTCGGGGCACCATCGTCGGGCTCACCCGCGGCACGGGGCGGGCGCACCTCGCTCGCGCCGCGCTAGAGGCCATGTGCTATCAGACCCGCGACGCCGTCGAGGCGATGGCGGCTGACTCCGGCATGGACATCCCGACATTCAAGGCCGACGGCGGGGCCGCCGCGAACCGCTGGATGATGCAGTTCCAGGCCGATATCCTCGGCGTGCCCGTCGAGGTGCCCGAGACGCTTGAGACTACGGCTCTCGGGGCCGCCTACCTCGCGGGGCTGGCGACCGGGTTCTGGAGTGACCGCGAGGAACTGAAGAACCGCTGGAGGCTCCGCCGCCGCTACGAGCCCCAGATGAGCGAGGAAGAGCGCGAGCGGCTCTACGGTAGGTGGAAGGAGGCCCTGGAACGCTCCAAGAGTTGGGCCAAAGAAGCCGTCGAATCCCCGCTGGCGTAGGGAGGCAGCATGAAGAAAGTCATCAACGCCCCCGAGAGTATCGTCGAGGAGATGCTCCGGGGGATGGAGAAGGCTCATTTTGGCCTGATCCGTGTCCTCCTCGAGCACAACATAGTGG
>JACDGB010000338.1 GCA_013815485.1 Rubrobacter sp. | reverse complement strand
GAACAGGTCATGATCGCCGCCAGGATACGCAGTCTCCAGCTCGCACTCAATGATCGCAAGCGCGCCGGCGGCGAGCGGGGCGCCCGTCGTGCCGTAGCCACCGCCCAAAGAGTGGACCGCTTGAAGGCCGCTGGAGCGTTCCGGGGAGGAGAAGAGGCGGCTGAGACCTTCTTGATCACCGGCCAAAATACTCGCGGCGAAGTAACCTTCCTCCTGGATGCGGGGGTTCAGACGAGCATCTTTGTGGACGCTAACCAGGAATAGCAGCGGATCTAGGGAGACAGAGAGCACGGCGTTCGCCGTCATCCCCTCGGCTCGCTCCTCGCGGCCCGAGGTCACGACGGTTACGCCGGTCGGGAACTGGCTCATCGCGGCGCGCAGGGCGTCGGGGTCTGCCCCGCGAGCCTCCCCGAAACCCGGATCCTCCACTCCGCGCCGTTTATCTGACGGCATACGCTACGCTCCCGCCCGGAGGCTACTATTCCGAGGCCACCATCGCTCGACGATCTCGCGGTTCGACCCGTACCAAATTCCCATGCGCCGGTTGTGGCGCACGCCCTCCAGAACCTCTGTCTCCGAACCCGGCAGCAACGCCGCGGATACCGGAACGACCCCGTCTCCCGTGACCCCTCCGTCCCCGGAAAGCCGCTCGTAGCGACGGCGGGCCTTCGCGGAGGATGCGCCGTCAACCGAATTGCCGGCAACGGACACGTAGCGCAGACCAGCCTCTTTGTGCAGCGCGCCGGGGAAGAGGTCGTTGACGCCGGTGATGAGGGCTGGGCCTTTCTTCTCCGTGAGGTGAGGGGTTCCCAGTGTAATTAGTTGCGACACCCGCCGGTGCCCGGAGTATCGGCGTCCTCCGTATGGTGGGTCTCCGCCGAGATAGATCCGGCAAGCGAGGCCGCCCGCGGAGTGTCCGATCAGGGTTACCTTCTTCGATTCGCTGCCGAGCAGCGCCCGGTCCACCGTGCTTGCGACCTCGAAGACCAGTTGGCCGTAGCCTCGGAAGCTTCCCAGGATCCAGTCCAGGGGCGTGATCCTGGCTACGTGGACCTCCGAGCCTGACAGTTCCCGAAGAATCCCGGCGAACTCCCGGTAGCTCCGGGGCCACAGGGTAGCTCCACCGACCACGACTATGGGTTCGCCAGACATGCGATGAGTATATATGCTCGCGCCAGCCATCCTTACGCGAAGGTCGCCTCCACGCCATCGAGGACGAACTGGACGGCCAGGGCGGCGAGGAGGACGCCGAGCACGCGGGCGAGGACGTTGACGCCGGTCTCCCCAAACAGGCCCATGACGCGGGAGGCGAGTAGCAGCGACACGAGCGTTATGAGAAGCACCGCCAGGAGCACGAGGACGAACACGGCGACTTCGGGGGCGCTGCGACCTCCTGTATATAGCAACACCGTGGTGATTGCGCCGGGGCCGGCGAGCAATGGTATCGCTAGTGGGAACACGGAGACGTCGCCCTCGTAGGAATCTTCTTCTTGCTCGCGCACGGTACGGGAGCGCATCCCGGAGGGGCGGGCGAAGATCATATCCAGCGCCACGAGAAAGAGCAGCAATCCGCCCGCTATTCGGAACGCGGGGAGCGTTATGCCCAGTGAGTTTAGAAGCACGTCCCCGGCGAGCGCGAAGGCGAGGAGGATGATGGAGCCGAGGACCGCCCCCCGGATGGCGGTTGCGCGGCGGCGGCTCTCAGGGTAGCCACGAGTCAGCGCCGCGAAGATCGGGGCGAGACCCAGAGGGTCAACGACCACGAGCAGCGTGACGAAGGAGTTGAAGATCAACTCTGACATAGCTCTGGATTATACGGGGCGTCCAGCGGGCAGCCCGGTTGTGCGTGGTTCTCTCGGGTAAGATGATCCGGTCGCGTATCGAACGGGGGGAGAACGGGAGTATGAAAGCGGTCATCATGGCTGGAGGGAAAGGCACGAGGCTCAGGCCGCTCACGAGCAACCAGCCGAAACCCATGATCTCCATAGCAAACAAACCCTGCATGGAACACATCATCAACCTCCTCGAACACCACGGCCTCGAAGATATCGTGGTCACGGCGGAGTTCCTCTCCGAAGAGATACAAAACTACTTCGGCGACGGCTCGGCTTGGGGCGTGAAGCTGTCGTACTCCGTGGAGGAAGAGCCTCTCGGGACGGCTGGCTCGGTGAAGTTCACGCAGGATAGGCTGAATGAGAGGTTCGTCATAGTCAGCGGCGATGCCCTCACGGACGTGGATCTCTCGGCGGTCGTGGCGTTTCACGAGGAGCGTGGGGCCGATGCGACTCTGGTCCTGAAGGAGGTGCATGACCCTTCGGAGTTCGGGATCGTGGTGCTCGAAGACGATGGCCGCGTCTCCCGTTTCTTCGAGAAACCGGACCCCGATGAGGTCTTCTCGTACACCGCCAACACCGGCATCTACGTACTGGAGCCGGGTATTCTGGACGGGATCCCCGCCGGTGAGGAATACGACTTCGCCAAAGACCTCTTCCCGAAACTTTTGGAGGCCGAGCGTCCCATATACGGCTACGTCACCGACGGTTACTGGGAGGATATCGGCAACATCGAGCAGTACCTCGACGCCCAGAAGGCTGCGCTGGATGGCGGCATCCGGGGACTACGGATACCGGGCGAGAAGGTGCGGGAAGGCGTGTACGTGGGACGCGGCACGCGGATAGACGAAGCCCGGATCGAAGCTCCCGTGGTCTTCGGCAAGGACGTGGAGGTTGCGCCGGGCGCCTGCGTCGGGCCGCACTCGGTCATAGCGGCGAATGTGCGGATAGGGGCCGGGGCTTCGGTGGCTCGTAGTACCGTGGACGAGCGGACTACCATCGGGGAGGAGGCGGAGTTGGATGGGACTTTGATCATGAAGGACTGCATCGTCGGGCCGCGGGCGCGGCTTCTGGAAGGCAGCGCGCTCGGGGACGGGGCGGAGATAGAGGAGGGCGCGACCGTCACCTCCGGCGTCGGCGTCTATCCCGATGAGACCGTCGAGGAGGGCGAGAGGGTCACCGAGGACGTGGGCGAGGACGAGGAGTAGACGTTGCGAATCTACAGCGATCCCGCCTCCGAACGTCACGTCAACGCCCTGGCTCCAGTGGAGGCCCCGGAGCGATTCCCGGCGGCGATGGCCGGCGTCGCGGCGGCTGAAGAGGCCGGACTGCCGGTCGAATATCTATCCTGCGAACCCGCCCCGGAGGCCGCCCTGAGCACAGTCCACGAG
>JACDGB010000052.1:4074-8632 GCA_013815485.1 Rubrobacter sp. | reverse complement strand
CGGCAACGCCGTTCCCCTCGTGGAGGAGTCCGACAAGGACTCCATCGGACGCGAAACGGTGCCATGGGGTGAGCGAACGGGCGGCGGACATGTCCTCGGACTCTCGTGCTGATAGCCGAAGGCTGAATGATAGAAGAACGCCCGGAAGGGGCTACGACACTTCCGGGCGACCGGCTCCCGCCATCAGGAGCATCGGCAGGGGTCTCACCACCCCTCCAGTTGGTGAGACCCCAAACAGGTCCGTCCCTAAGCCCAAGATTGAAACCGAGCACCTGGGCATTGCGAGACTGACCCAAAGCGAAACCTAGCATCGCCGATTTGCGGGCGCAACCTACCTCATCTGTCTCAGGCAAGAGAGGGTCGTGCTTCTCGCCCAAGCCGTATACGATATGTCTTCCTCCTCGAATGTTCGGCCACAACATATTCGATTGCGTTGCATTTCAGGACTCGCGTCACAATTCATATAAACCATCGGTTTAGAGTTATGTAGGTTTAAGGTTTACATCCAGGTGTTCTTCCCAGAAGAAGTTTGAGGACATGGTTCAGACGCGGCGAAGTTCCTGGGATCGGGCTGCGCCGCGGATAACGGGAGCGTGGGTCTTCCCATGCGTAGCGGGCAGGCTAAAGCGTGGGTTCCGGGTGGCCGATAAGGGGGGAGTAGGGTACGGATACGAGGAGCGAGGAGCGAGATGGAACTTCAGACGAGCAAGATAGACGAAGTGGCGAGCGACCTGGTCACGTTGGGGGGCAGCGATCTGCACCTGAAGGTGGGCGCGGCGCCCATGATCCGGATCCACGGCGAACTCGGGGCGTTGGAAGGGCAGGAGGTGCTGCGACCGGAGGACACCGAGAATATGTTGCGCGACATCATCCCGGACAAGATGACCGAATCGTTCGAGGAGGAAGGGGAAGCCGACTTCTCGTACGCTATCTCCGGGGTGGGCCGCTACCGGGTGAACGCTTTCAGGCAGCGGGGATCCATCTCCATCGTGATGAGGTTCATCCCGTTCGGGATACCCAAGTTCGAGGATCTCGGACTGCCGGACGCCATCAAGACGCTGGCATTCGAGGAGCGCGGCATCGTCCTGGTCACGGGGACCACGGGCAGCGGCAAGTCCACGACGCTCGCCTCCATGCTCAACCTCGTCAACCGCTCGATGTCCAAGCACATCGTCACTATCGAGGATCCGATAGAGTTCCTCCACCGCGACGACCAGTGCCTCATCAATCAGCGCGAGGTCGGGACCGACACCGTCTCGTTCGCGCGAGCTTTGAAGCGCGTCCTGCGTCAGGACCCGGACATCATCCTGGTCGGTGAGATCCGGGACTCCGAGAGCGCGCAGATAGCCCTCTCCGCCGCTGAGACCGGGCACCTCGTCCTTAGCACGCTTCACACCCTGGACGCCACGGAGACCATCAACCGCATGATAGACCTCTTCCCGCCGCACGAGCGGTCGCAGGTGCGCACCATGCTCGCCGGCACGCTCCGGGGCATCATTGGACAGCGTTTAATCCGGACATGCGACGGCACCGGACGGGCGGCGGCTTGCGAGGTCATGGTCACCACGGGGCGCATCCAGGACTTCATCCTGGACCCGAAACAGACAAGCCAGATCCAGGAGGCCATCTCAGAAGGCGAATACTACGGTATGCAGACCTTCGACCAAGCTCTCCTGAAGCTGGTAGAGGAAGAGCGCGTGGATTACGAAGAGGCCCTGAAAGCCGCCAGCCGCCAGCAGGACTTCCGCCTGATGGTCCAGTCCCTGGGCCTCGGCATGAATCGCTAGCCACGGCAAGGAAGCGGATCTCACTACCGTTTGGGACTCACGGGGGATTTTGATGCCCGCCGGTAGCAAGTCTTCTGCCGTTTTATACTGTTGAGGTGAGACCTGTCTGCTTCATCTCGGACTTCGGGCTCGCCGACGACTTCGTCGGTACGTGCAAGCTCGTCGTGACCTCGGTGGCCCCAGACATCCGCGTAGTGGACCTGACGCACGAGGTTCCGAGCTTCGGGGTCGAGGTGGGCGCGGAGATCCTTCAGCACGCAACCCGCTACGCGCCCGCCGACGCCGTCTATCTGGCGATCGTGGACCCTGGCGTCGGCACGAAACGGCGGGCCGTGGCCCTCCGCGCAAGCAGCGGAGCCATTATGGTGGGACCGGATAACGGGTTACTCCTGCCCGCCGCGGATTCTTTGGGCGGCGTCGTGGAAGCCGTTGTCCTGACGGAGGACCGCTACCACATACACCCCGTCTCCAACACTTTTCACGGTCGCGACGTGTTCGCCCCAGTCGCCGCGCATCTCGCCTCCGGTGTCGAAATTTCGGAGGTCGGGGAGAACTTGGAACCCAATTCTCTGGCGAAATTGCGCTTGCCGGACGCTGCTGAGACCGGCGACGGAGCCAAGCTTTCGACCCGCATTATCTCCATTGATCGCTACGGCAACGCACGGCTCTCCATCATGCAGGAGGAGGCCGGGTTCGAATACAACGCCACGCTAACGGTGGATACTGGAGATGGCGGAATGGCGGTCAAGTACGTGGATACCTTCGGGTCCGCGAAGGCTGGAGAGCTGATCCTGGTCCCCGACTCTCACTGGCGCCTGAGCCTCGCCATTAACCGGGGCAGCGCCGCCCATGCCCTCGGGCTGAAGGTGGGCGGACGGGTGCGCATACAGCCGCCGGATGGACCCGAAGACGCGAGAGCCTGACCCGTCGTGCGTGAGCCCCCAGAACCGGCTTCACTGTCCCCGGAAGAACGGCGCCGGGTCGCAAAGGCGGCCCTCGTTCGCCCCATGAACCTGATCGTGCCGGTGATCGGGGTGGGCATCTTCGCCACCACCCTCCTCTGGTGGGTTCCACCGCTCACCGCGCTCACATACGCGGCCCTGATATTCCTGTCTGTCCGGGACCCCGTATTCGAGGAGCGGGCTTTGACGGGTCGCGTGATAGATCGTGCTTCGCGGCCGACTCTCGGTAATCCGGACCCAAAATTCCCCGATATCTCCCCGGAGCGCCGGGTCCGGTGGCTGCCTCGCGGGGAGACTCGTCAGAGGGTCGAGGCCGCGCTCGCGGTTCACCGGAAGGTCGTCACCGCCATCGAGGAGTCCGACGACGTGACGCGGGCCGTACTCGACGACGCGGTTCCGAAGCTTCATGAGGTGGCCGAGCGCATGGTGGACGTTGCCCATCGCCGGGAGAAGGCCGCCGGAGCGGTGGAAGATCTCCGCTCGCACGGCACTGGGCGCAGCCAAACGCGGAACCCCGACCTCGAAAAACTCGAATATGAACTCGGGGCGGCGGATTCGGAGATCTCCAGCCTGGTGGACAGTCTTCTGACACTGCGCGCGCGAGTAGTCCGCATCTCCATCGAGAGCGAAGCCAACGCCCGGACAGCCGCCGGCGGCCTCAATGAGTCGCTCGATGAACTCAACTTCCGCCTCGAAGCCCTCGATGCCACCCTCGCCACGCACGACGGACGCTGAAACGTTCGCTGCGTCCGTTTTTCGTAAGTCGTGAGTCGAAATGGGCTTGAGTCCAGCACCGCACGCAGAGGAGACCAACCTTATAGCGTTGTGCAGTGATATTGGACCGCTGCTCCTTCGCTCGTCTGGCGTCGGCGTGTCGGACGTTCTGAATCCTCCCGCGCTATGCTTGAAAGCAAACATCGCAGAGGTGGTCCAACTGCATTGACTACCGCTTTAGTCCGTGTGAGCGTCACCCACCTACCACGCGCCTCCAGCGATCGGCTGAATACAGATGACTTGTTGCGCGCGAGGCTCAAGCCTTAATCACAGCACTATACGGGGCGGGGCTACGCGAATGACGTCGTGGAATTAGGACCTCGAACCGAACCGGCGGCGCTGGCTCTTCAGAAGAGTGCGACAAGCAGCTTACGCGGAGCTTGCTCTCCAGCCTTCGCGGCCATCGTTCTCTTCGTCGTGCCCGGTAGATGGGGCGGACGGGCGCGCTGGGGCACCGTTCAACTCGCGACGAGACTCTCTCACGGAGACGATCGAGTCCTCGAACCAGTTTTCCAACTGGCCCATGACCCGCCCCCGGTACGCCTCGGAACCGCCGGAGATCTCCTCGGCGTAACGTTCCGCCCGATCCACGACCTCTTCGGCACGACGCTGTGACCGCCGGTACAACTCCGTGTCCTCGATCCTTGCCTCCGCCCGCTCGTGCGCGATCTCCACGATTCGGCGCGCCTCTTCCTCCGCCGCCGCGACCATGACGGCGCACTCCCGCCTCATGGCCTCCGCCTCCGACAACTCCGACGGCAACGAACCTCTCAGTTCATCGAGCATCACGAGCATGTCCGCCCGATCCACAACCGCCCGACCCCTCCGCATCGGTACATTGGATGCGTCCTGAACGATGGCTTCCAACTCGTCCAATACCCCGCTGATGTACTCCATGTCCTCTCTCATGCAGCAACCCTAGCACGCATCTTCAGGCTACGCTAGCCTTTCTGAAAGTATTTTTCGGAGCTTTACCTGAAGTTCAGCTATAATTTGATCTTAAGGTCAACTGTAATCGAATGCACCGTCAAAGTC
>JACDGB010000052.1:0-4064 GCA_013815485.1 Rubrobacter sp. | reverse complement strand
GTCAAAGTCATCGCGGGTGGAAGGTCAGGAGCCCCATTCTAAGGCTTTTTCGAGGCGCGACACCGAGTTATCCACAGGCAAAGTCCGCGTGGTCAAAGGTTAAAGTACTGTTTCAGGTGCCTCTGGAGGGCGTGGGTTGCCTGGATGCTTGATCTGTGTGATCGAAGGTCATATGTCCGAGGGAATCTACGTCCACCTGGATCTTCGCGCCGGGTCCGAAGCGGCTGGAGATTATCTCCTTGCTGAGGGGGGATTCGATCCACTTCTGGATCGCGCGCCGCAATGGGCGGGCGCCGAAGATAGAGTCCTCTCCTTCCCGCGAAATGCGGCGCTTGACCGCCATCGAGAACTCCAGCGCGATGTCCTGGCTCGCCGCCAGATACTTGACGCGCTGGAGCAAAAGGTCCGAGATCTGGACCAACTCTTTTTCGCCCAGTGCGTGGAAGACGATCACCTCATCCACCCGGTTCAGGAACTCGGGGCGGAAGAAGGCGTGCAGCTTCTGCACGAGGCGACCGTGGATCTTGTCGTAGGAGCCAAGCATCTCGCGGGAAACTGGTATTAGCTCCGCGCCCACGTTGGAGGTCATGATGATGACAGCGTTGTCGAAGGAGGCCGTCCGGCCCTTGTTGTCCGTGAGACGCCCGTCCTCGAGGATCTGAAGCAGCATGTTGAACACGTCAGGGTGAGCCTTCTCGATCTCGTCCAAAAGCAAGACCGAATAGGGGCGTCGCCGCACGGCCTCCGTTAGCTGGCCGCCCTCGTCGTAGCCGATGTATCCGGGCGGGGAGCCGACGAGTCGGCTGACGGCGTGAGCCTCCATGTACTCGGACATGTCGAGCCGGATCATGGCGTTCTCGTCGTCGAAGAGGTATTCAGCGAGGGCGCGGGCTAGCTCGGTCTTTCCGACGCCCGTTGGCCCGAGGAAGATGAAGCTGCCGATTGGCCGGTTTGGGGCGGCGAGGCCAGCCCGCGCCCGCCGCACGGCCTCTGAGACGGCATCCACTGCGGGCTCCTGGCCGATCACGCGCCGGTGCAACGCTCCCTCCATCGAGAGCAGCCGCTCGGCCTCGTCCTTGAGCATCCGCGTCACGGGGATGCCGGTCCACGCGCTGACGACGCGCGCGATCTCCTCCCGGTTCACCGCCACTTTACCGCGACGAACCACCCGTCCATCAACCTTTCCGTTCCCATCCGGGTTCCCCCCCTCCGGGTTCCCCCCGTCCGGGTTCCCGTTCATATCCCCATTCGCGGAAGGAGCCTCGGCCGGCATGGTGGCGTCTATGCGGACCTGGCTGGCCGCCTCGTCCAGGAGGTCAACGGCCTTGTCCGGCAGGAAACGGTCGGCGATGTAGCGGTGGGCGAGGCTGGAGGCGGCTTCGAGGGCTTCGTCCGTGATCTCGACTCCGTGGTGCTGCTCGTAGCGTTCCCGCAAGCCCCGCAGAATGCGTACCGTATCCGGCTCGGAGGGCTCCTGGACGGAGATGCACTGGAAGCGGCGCTCCAGCGCGGCATCGGGCTCTATGAGCTTGCGGTACTCGTCTATGGTGGTCGCGCCGATGACGCGGACGTTGCCCCGCGCCAGCGCCGGCTTGAGGATGTCCCCCGCCATGCCGCCGCCCGCCGAGCCCATCCTGGCGACGTTGTGCAAGTCGTCTATGAACAGGATGAACCGCCCGTCGGAGTTTTTTACCTCGTTCAGGGTCGCCCGCAGGCGCTCCTCGAAGTCGCCGCGGAACTTGGCCCCGGCCATCAGCGAGCCCATATCCAGCGCAAGGATATAACGATCCTTCAGGAACTCCGGCACCCTGCCGTCCACGATATTCTGAGCCAGCCCTTCGGCGATGCTGGTCTTGCCTACGCCCGGCTCTCCGATCAGGACCGGCGTGTTCTTGGTCCTTCGGCCCAGGATCTGGATGAGGCGCCGGATCTCACCCTCCCGCCCGACCACCGAATCGAGCTTTCCGTCGCGGGCGAGCTCCGTGAGGTTGATGGTGTGCTTGGCGAGCATGCTGTCAGGATTGGCGGAAAGCTCCCCCAGCCCACCGCCAGCCTGCTCCAAAAACCGCCGCGTATCCTCCTCGGTGAAGTTCACCTTCTTGAGCACCCCGAAGGCCGCCCCCTCACCCAGACGCAGGAGGCCAAGAAGCAAGTGCTCCGGCCCCACCTCCTCCTCGTTGAGGCGCTGCGCCTCCTCCACAGCGAGGGTCATCGCCTGCTTGGTCCGCTGGGTCGGGTATACGCGGTCCTCCGCTGAGACCGGACGCGAAAGCTCCAGGCGGCGAATGGCATCCTTGACCTTCGTTTCGGCCAGACCCAGGTTCAGGTCAAGCTCCATAAATACCCGCCGCACCGCGCCATCTTGCTGGGCCAAAAGCGCGAACAGGACATGCTCCGTGCCGAGCAGGTTCGAGCGTCCACCGCGGACGACCTCGTGGGCCGTGTCCATGACTTCTCTAGCTTCTCGGGAAAGGTTCCCCAGGTACACGTTCCACCCTTCAGCACCGGGTTGCCGGACTCGCTGATCGGCCCTAATTTACCATAGCCCCCGACTGGTCACACCAGCGTGGAGACTTCGGATGAGTGGGAGAGTGGCGCAAAGGCGCCACGCCGGCGTTTCGCGTCAGCGGCTGTTGTAGATGGCGAAGCCCACGGCCACGAGCGCGGTGAGAACCCTGAAAATTGGGACCTCGCCCCCGGCCAAGACTTGCAACGCCAGGAACGGAGCGAAAGCTATAGCGACCGCGACGCCGGAGACGGACATCGCCAGTGGCCCACCGTTGCGACCGCCGGCACGATGGATGAAAGTTCCGGCACCATAGCCGGCCACGGCTGAGAGTATCAATGTCAGGAATCCAACCTGAAAGATAGCGTAGACGACCGCGGTGCCGACCACTGCCACGGCTACCCCGGCGAGAAGGCTTCTGATGACCTGCCCTGTCTTCATTGCTCCGGCGCGGGCGCCGCGGGGGAGCCGGGCATCGTCGGGGCATTTGATCCCGACGTCGGTCTGTACCATGCACTCTGTGCAGATCGGACGCCCGCAAGTCGCGCACGACACCCGAGTCTTGCGCCTGGGATGGCGGTAACAGGGCACGGGTCCGGCCATCAATAGTCCTTTCTCTTGCCACGAACGACTCGCGCCGCCCTTACCAGTTCGCCGCGAGGGACCGGCACCAGTTCCCGTTTGTAGCTGCGATGCACTTCCGCCACCATCCGGTCGTGCTCTTCGCGCTGACGCTCCAGTTCATCGCGCAGTCGCGCGTTCTCCGCTTCGAGCCTCGCGAGCCGACGCTCCATGTCGAGAACTCGCCTGACCCCCGCGAGGTTCATGCCAAACTCCTGGGTCAGCTCCTGGATCCGGAGCCCGAGTTCCACGTCCTCCTGACAGTAAAGGCGGGTGTTCTTTATGCTCTTCCTCGGAAGAATGAGGCCCTTTTGCTCGTACATCCGCAAGGTCTGGGGATGCACCCCGATCAGCTCCGCAGCGACACCTATCATGAACACCGGACGCTTCCTGAGTTTCACGCGCCCACCTCCCGGACCTCCCGGAACAATCCCTCGCGCACATCCTCGTCCCGCTCCTCGGCGAGCGCCTCCAGGATCTCGCGCTCCCGCTTTTTGAGCTTGCGGGGCACCACGAGCCCCACCCGCACTATGAGATCCCCGCTCTCCTCACCGCGCGGCTTCGGAGCCCCGGCCCCACGCACCTTTAATTGCTTGCCGTCCTGAGTGCCTGCTGGCAGCCGCAGCCGCACCGCGCCACCGCCGGGACGCGGAACCTGAATGTCCGCTCCAAGCGTCGCCTCCACGAAGCTGACCGGCACACCGACCACGAAGTCGTCACCACGCCGCTTGAAGACCGGATGCTCCTCAACCCGCGTGACCACGTACAGGTCGCCGGCCGGACCACTCTTCTCGCCCGCATGCCCCCTGCCGGGGACCCGTATCCGCATCCCATCCTTCGCCCCAGCCGGTATCTTCACCGTGATCTGACGGTTCCGCCGCACGCGCCCATTCCCCCCACACCCGTTGCAAGGCTTCTCGACGATCCTACCATTCCC
>JACDGB010000337.1 GCA_013815485.1 Rubrobacter sp. | reverse complement strand
ACTTCCTCAGGAGTATGGGGTCGCGGATGCTCCCGGCGGCGTCCATCCCCGCGATGACCCGTTCGGCGTTCTCGCTCTGGCGGAGTTGCTTGCGGAACATGAAATAGAGGACCGCCAGCACTGCCGGGAGGGTCAGGATCACCACGGGCGCCAGATTGAAGACGAAGTCCGCGAAGGTCAGGCCGGATGCGCTCCCGATCAGGATGTTCGGTGGGTCCCCGATAAGCGTCGAAGCCCCCCCGATGTTCGAGGCCATCACCTGAGTGAGCAGGAACGGCGTGGGCGATGAGTCGAGCGCGTCGGCGATCAGGAACGTCACAGGCACCATGAGGATAACCGTCGTCACATTGTCCAAAAAAGCCGACAGAAACGCCGTCACGACGGCGAGCAGTATGAGGATGCGTCCCGGCTTCGCCCGGCCCCACTGGGCGCTCTTGATGGCGAGGTACTCGAAGACGCCGGTCCTGTCGACGACGGCCACGATCACCATCATCCCCGCCAGCAGCCCGATGGTGTTCCAGTCCACGAACTCCGAGGCCGCCGCCTCCTGCCCGACGACGCCGAAGGAGATCAGGATGGCCGCCCCCAGGAGGGCCGCGACGGTGCGGTTCATCAACTCGAACGCGATGAGCGCGAGCACCACGGCGAAGAGCGCGACGGCGAATATCTCCTGCATATGGATCAGAGCCTATACAATCCGGGCGAAACCGCAAGGGATCGTGAACAAAGAGGCAACCGGGAGGCAGAGATGGAACCCGAGGAGACGCCGCGCAAAGACATACGGGTCGAGGACGTGATGCGCCCCGCCGTGACCGTGAACCCGGACGCGCCGGCGCGGGAGGCGCTGCGGCTCTTGAGGGAGAACAGTGTCCCCGGCATCCCGGTGGTGGACGATGACGGCAAGCTGGAAGGCTTCGTGACCGACGGGCATCTTCTCGAGTCGGCGTTGCCCCGGTACATGAAGATGATGGAGAGCCTGTCTTTCGTGCCGGAGGATGCGGACCAGTGGGTGGACTATCTTATCGAGGCGGCGGATCGTCCGGTCAGAGAGGTGATGACCCGCAAGGTCTCGCAGGTGGAGCTCGGCAAAAGCGAGCTCGTGGTGGCCCACAAGATGCTCCGTGACGGTGTCTCCAGCGTCGTGATCACGCGCAATGGACAGGTCGCCGGCATCGTGAACCGTCTCGACCTGTACGCCGCCATCGAAGGGATAGACTGAGCCCCGGACGCTGACCGTATTCCGCCTCTAGCTGCTAATATTTCCGTTTGGCGCGTTCGAGAGTGGGGGAGGGGCGTGGGGGGACCGGGTTCGCGGGGTAAATCGGATTGATGGTATTCGCCCTGATCGTGTTCTTGGTGGTGCTCGCGGTGTTCGCCGTGGACCTCGTTCACCGCACGCCTGCGGCGCTGGTCGGTGCCATACTACTGATCGTGGCTGGAGCCATCGGTCAGGAAGAGGCCATCGAGGCCGTCAGTTGGGAGACGCTGGGGCTCCTGGTCGGGATGATGATCCTGGTGGGCGTCCTCAAGGAGTCGGGGATCTTCGGTTACCTTGCCATCAAGAGTGCCCAACTCGCCGGAGGACGTCCTGGGCGAATCCTGATCTACCTCGGCATCATCACCGCCGTCCTCTCCGCCTTCCTGGACAACGTGACGACCGTGCTCCTGATGTTCCCGGTTACGCTGGTCATCGCGCGCATCGTGGATGAGGACCCGATTCCTTTTCTAATAGTCGAGGTGATCGCCTCGAACGTCGGGGGGACCTCGACGCTGGTGGGGGACCCGCCGAACATCATCATCGGGACGGTGGTGGACGAACTGACGTTCATGGACTTCATCGTGAACCTGGCACCGCCCATCTTCGTCATTTTGCTCGTCACCCTGGGAATCGTCTGGCTGGTTCACGCCCGCAAGCTGGAGACTTCGGAGGAGGACGTGAGGCAGGTGATGGCACTGGATGCGGCGTCTGAGATAAAGGACCGGAGCCTTCTCTTCCGCGCCTCCGCCGTGTCGGGGGCGACGGTCGTCGGATTCTTCTTGCAGCAGGTCACTGGTTTGAACCCGGCGGTAGTGGCGCTGGCCGGGGCGGCGGTCGCCATGATCGCGTGCAGTCCGCAGGTCGAGGACGTGCTGCACGAGGTGGAGTGGCCGACGATTCTGTTCTTCGTGGGGCTCTTCGTGATGGTGGGGGCGCTGGAGGCCACGGGCTTTATCGAGATGGTTGCGCAAGGTCTCGCCGGAGGCTCCCAGTCGCTCGCCGGGACGGCCATGATCGTGATGTGGGGCAGCGGCTTCGCCTCGGGGATCGTGGACAACATACCGTTCACCGCGACGATGGTGCCCGTGATTGAGGAACTGGCCCACGCCCGCGGCTACGACGAAGCGACGGTGGAGCCGTTGTGGTGGTCGCTTTCATTGGGCGCCTGTCTCGGGGGGAATTTTACCCTGATCGGGGCTTCCGCCAACCTGGTCGTCGCCGGCCTCGCCGAGCGCGAGGGGATATCATCGTTCAGCTTCTTCAGGTTCATGCTGTGGGGTTTCCCGCTGACGCTGGTGGCGCTCGTGATCTCCAGCGCCTATATCCTCCTGTTCCAGATCCCGTAGAGGACTACTTGCCCGCTGCGATCCTCGCCACGCCGTTCGCCAGCGTCTCCCAACTCAGACGCTCGACGCTGTTCCGCCGCACGACCTCCCGGCACCGTTGACGCTCTTCCCCAGATAGCGAGAGATAGTCCGTCAGGACACGGGCCAGATTGCTCTCGAAACCGTCCATGCCGACACAGAGGTCGAAGTGCAGCCCGTGTCCCACGATGCCACCGGCCTCCCTGAGCCCCGAATGGTCCGCCACGAACGGCGGGACCCCAGCCGCCGCAAACTCCGCCGCCACGAGCCCGAAGGTTTCAGGAAAAATGGACGGCACCACGCCCGCATCCGCCGCGGGTAGGAGTTTCGCCAACTCGGCGTGATGAAGCGGCCCGATGAACTCGACCGCCTCTTTCATCCCGGCGGCGTTTCGGAAGAGAGCCTCCGAAAGCGTGAAGTGTTCCATTGGCGATGCTTCCCTTCCCTCGAAGAGCGGGCCGTGCTCCGCCAACAACCGGACGATCTTCTCGTCTCCGGTGTTTAGAGAGCGAGTCAGGGTTTCGAGGGCTTCGCGGAAGGTGCCGAAGCCGACGATGAGGAGGCGTGCCCCGGTATTTCGGCGGATGTGGGCGAAGGCTGCGAGGAGGCTGTGGACTCCTTTGGAG